>CAZQWL010000051.1:2270-5181 GCA_964597225.1 uncultured Candidatus Saccharibacteria bacterium
AAATATTACAACAAAGCTATATTTTTGCAATAGCTTTTACGGTGTTCTTCTGAGAGTCCATATTTTGCAATAGCTTCGCGATGTTTCTTTGTGCCGTAGCCTTTATGCTGGGCGAAAGTATATGGTGCGAAAATCGGCGAAGCCGATTTTCGCACCATATACCTATCCCGCGTCACCTTCGCTATAATCGAAGCAAGACCTATACTATTTTCTTTTGAATCACCTTTTATTATTGTTTCTTGGTGTATAAATTCTTTGGGGGCCTTGAGTCCGCCATCAAGCTTTACATCATATGCACAATAGTCCGTGTAGTCACCCACAACTCTTTTCATAGCTCGGTTCATTCCAATTGTAATCGATGGCACAATTCCATTTGTATCTATAGCTTTTGCTCCGACCATTGAAACAGCGTAATCTAACTTCCCTTCTTTTTTAAGCTTCTTTGCAATTTCAAAAATCTCTTCTCGCTTCTTTTCGGTCAGTTTTTTTGAGTCATTCACGTCAGGAATGTGTGCCCAATCAAAGTCAACAGGAACCAAAGCTACACCAACCGACACCGGACCTGCAAGCGGTCCGCGACCGGCTTCATCGACACCAATAGTAAAATGTTGCATGTAGATAACTCTACCAGATAATTTTGATATACTGTATCGAATATGTCAGAAACACCTGAGAACACTCCAAAAAAATCAGAGTTTGTGCACCTACACACACATTCAATGTATTCTCTTCTCAATGCCGTCCCTACTCCAAAAGAGCTTGTACAGGCCGCTAAGGAAGACGGACAACACGCGATGGCTATTACCGATGCTGGTGCACTGTATGGCGCAATTGACTTCTATAGCACCTGTCACAAAGCAGGCATCAAGCCCATTATAGGACTTGATGCATTTGTTGCTCCGCGTACACGTCATGATAAAGAAATGATGGACCGACCACGTGCCCGACTTGTGTTATTGGCAAAAAATGAAGTTGGATACAAAAATCTCATCAAGATGGTCACCATCTCCAACACCGAAGGTTTCTACTACCGTGCACGTATTGACCACGAGCTGATTGAAAAATATGCCGAGGGAATTATCTGCATCATCCCCTCTTTTGCAGGAGAGCCAACACTCCACCTGAAAAACAACGATCTAGAAAAGGCTGCTGCTTCTCTAGCGTGGTACAAGGAAATTTTTGCAGATAATCTCTATTACGAAATCACCCACCACCCCGAAATCCTCGACCACCCCGAACTGCAAGAGAAAATCAAAACTATCGCCAAGGAAGCGAGTGTACCGCTAGTTGCCGCCCAAGACATCTACTACATGCACAAAGACGATGCAGTCATCCGTGCACTGATGATGAAAATTCAAAGTGGTGGTGTTGTTGATCCGGACGAAGCACGTGCTGAGGACTTCTCTTTCAAGACTACAGAAGAAATGAAGGTGCTTTTTGCAGATGAACCAGACGCAATTGCCAATACCGTTAAAATCGCCGACCAGTGTCACGTAGAAATTATCCTCGGGCAAGAAGCATGGCAATTCCCCGACTTTCAAATTGAAAATGGAAAGACACCCGATGAGGAACTGCGTAATACTGCGTATGCAGGTATAAAAAATAGAGGGCACGACATAAACGACCCTGCAATCAAAAAACGTATTGATTATGAGCTTGAGGTAATTAAGACCAAAGGCTACTCAAAATATTTCCTTGTAGTGGGCGACCTTCTACGAGAAGCAAAAGAAAGAGGTATCTATACCACCATTCGTGGGTCTGTTGCGGGGAGCTACACCACGTATGTATTGGGCATTACTAATGTGGATCCTTTAGAATACAAACTTCCCTTCGAGCGATTCCTGAACCCCGAACGACCATCCGCTCCAGATATCGATATGGACTTCGCCGACAACCGTCGTGATGAAATAATCGAATATGCAAAGCAGAAATATGGTGAAGATAAAGTAGCTCAGATTGGAACTTTCGGTACGATGATGGCACGTGCTGCAGTAAAAGACGTAGCTCGTGCGCTTGGGCACCCATACTCCACAGGAGACCTCATTTCCAAACTTATCCCTATGGGAAGCCAGGGATTTGCCATGACTATCGACCGAGCAATGGAAATTGAGCCAGAGCTAGCGAAACTGTACAAAAAAGACAGTGAGTCGAGACAAGTAATAGACCTAGCTAAACGCATCGAGGGACGAGTACGTCACATGGGAGTGCATGCAGCTGGCGTAGTAATTGCACCTGAGCCGTTAGACCAATATGTCCCTATTCAAGTCGACTCCAAGACTGGGAAACATGTTACGCAGTATGAAATGCATTCTGTGGGAGAAGATGGCGTGGGACTTTTGAAGTTTGACTTCCTTGGTATTAAAAACTTGGCAATTCTGGCCGATGCAGTTAAACGTGTAAAAAAAATCCGTGACATTGAGGTAGATATTGAAGATGTTGATGTGGCTGACGCAAAAACATTTTCCATGCTGGCTCGTGGAGAAACCATGGGTCTTTTTCAGCTCAACGGTACTGGTATGACTTCGTTTCTAAAGCAACTTGAGCCGAGTTCTATCCACGACATCAATGCGATGGTTGCACTCTATCGTCCTGGCCCTATGGAGTCTATCCCAGACTATATCGAGCGTAAACACAATCCTGACCTCATCACTTTCCTTGACCCACGTCTTGAGAAGATTCTTGACCGTTCCTACGGAGTAATCACCTATCAGGACGACGTGATGATGATTTCTATCGCACTTGCGGGCTATTCGTGGCTCGATGCCGATAAGCTCCGTAAAGCAATGGGTAAAAAAATTCCCGAAGTGATGGAGGCTGAGAAAGCAAAACTCATGGATGGATTCCGAGACTTCGGAAAACTCACCCCTACCGTAGCAGACAAACTCTGGCACTTGATTGAGCCTTTTGCTGC
>CAZQWL010000052.1:0-5007 GCA_964597225.1 uncultured Candidatus Saccharibacteria bacterium
GACAAGAATCATTTCTTAGTGGAGGAGTTGCTGGAGTTGGTGGAGTTGATTCAGAAGACAGACTAGTTTTAAGTGTAAAATACTCCAATTTATTGAAGTATTTATGGAAAAGGAATTGCATTTAGAGTTGCATGAACGCAAGACATCTACAGAAACATTTGTCACAGGAATAGACTTTCTTGGATGGGTATATTTCCCGACACATCGAGTGTTGCGGACAGTGACCAAGAGGAGAATGCATAAGAGAATTATTGAAACTGAAGGAAAGACGGAGGTTGTACAGTCGTATTTAGGCTTATTAAGTCATGGTGATGCGTATGGATTGAAGAAAAGGATACGTAACTTATAAATCTCAGTAAAGCAAAGTTTTACTGAGATTTTGCGTATATTGCAATTCTATGGTCAAATCCACTTTTTCTGTGAAAGAAAAGGCGTTCTGGTACGTCTTCAAGTATAATGGTTCTGTTATGGGTGATGCACGCAAGCAAAACAACATAAAAGGGAACCATGAAGAGCGTTTTTTGGAAGCTTTTGATGAGTATGGAGATGCTTTGTTTCGACATGCGTTTCTTCGTATCAGCGATAGAGAAAAGGCGATTGATGTCGTACACGACACGTTTACCAAAGTATGGACCTATGTCCGTAATGGTCATGAGGTCGATCAGTTCCGTCCTTTCTTATATAAAGTATTAAACAATTTAATTATTGATTCATACCGAAAAACCAAAGAAGCATCACTTGATGCACTGATGGCAATCGAAGGTATCGATGAAGGTACATTCGACGAACTTTCAGAAAGTACTGTCGAGTCACTTGCTGCCACTATCGATGGTAAAAAAGCATTTGAGATGGTGCAAGAGATACCTGATACGTATCGAGAAGTTATTGTGCTGACATTTGTTGATGGACTTGGTCCAAAAGAAATATCAGCACTTCTTGAAGAGTCAGAAAATGTTATTTCTGTACGACTCCATCGTGGATTAAAAATCCTTAGACAGATGATTGAGATTAAAGAAAAAGAAGCAACAAAGAAAGTGGTCAAAAAATAATTTATATAATGAAACGATTCAGCGAACAATTTAAAAAGAAGTCAGACAGCATCCGCCTAACCGCAAGGCAACGGGCTGATTTGCGTTCTCGCTTAGAATCATACATGGAGTACCACCCATTGCCCTCTGATATGAAGACAATGAAAAAGACTCCTGTACGAAAGGTTGCCCAAGGTCTTGTGTCGGAGCCATTTAAAGCTATTTCAATAAACATGACCTATGTACGAAGCTTCGCAGGTGTATTCGCTATCTTTATGGTAGTAGGAGTTCCTGTCTTTGCAGAGAAGGCACTTCCAGGAGATATGCTCTATGCGGTAAAGACAGAAGTTACTGAAGAACTACGCGCATCTTTGAAGTTTTCACCCTATGCAAAGGTAGAATGGGAGACTGCACTTCTTGAGCGTCGTATTGATGAAGCACGATTACTCGCAAGTGAAGGAAAACTTACTGCTGAAGTTGAAGCGGGTGTAGCACAGGCGGTAAAGGAGCATGCTGATGCAGCAGTGTCTGAGATTGCGATGATGCGAGAGACTGATGCAGATAGTGCTGCTATTGCAGAAATTGCCTTCGCATCAGCACTTTCAGTACAATCCGATGTGCTTGATGGGGATATTGAGGGGACAGAAGAAACAGGGTATACCATCGTAGCTCTGGCAGAGGCTCTTTCAGACGCCAGTGATGAAGCGACTGTAGCACAAGACAACACAGAGCTTTCTTACGAGGCTCTTCTAGGGAGTGTAGAGTTAGAAGCTACTCGAGCATACGAATTTTTTAAATCAATTAAGGAAACTGCACAGGTAGAAGAAGTTACAGATATTGACCGACGTCTTGAAGATATCGGACGTAAGCTTTCTCAAGCAATTATCTTACACGCTCCCACACCAGTACAGACACCAGAAGAGAATGTTGAGACAAGTACTGTAGACTCTGATCAGCCAGAAGTAACTATGGAAGCGATACTGGAAGATGAAGATGTTGTACAATCAAATGTCTCAGAAGACACTCTTGACACAGTGCTGGAAGTAGAAATCATTGAAGATGAAATTTCTGCAGAAGAAGAACAAGAAGAGCGCAACGATGAAGCAGTTGCATTGCTCCGTGAGGCACTTACCGACGTGCAGAAGTTGATTATCTTTATGACCGACATTAATGTACGAGAGAGTCTTACAGTAGAAGAGCTTGTACCGGTAACTTTGACCATCGAAGAAGAAACTGATGCGGTAATAGAAGAGCTTGATGCTGTACTTGAGATACAAGAAAATATTGAACATCGTGTTGACCTCGATACTTCAGGTGAAAAGGTCTTACGGGGAAAGGAAATTCTTTCTAGCCAGGTAGAGTCGGTGTCTCGACTCCTTGAGGAAGGAAATATAAGTAGCGCACAGCGAATTGTGACTGAAGCGCACGCAATTGCAGAAGATGTACAAAAGCTTGTTGAAAAAGAACCGCGAAGAGAAGAGGTTGTTGAAGTTGAAGAAATTTCTGAAATTCGCGAAGGTGAAGAGGGGAGTGTAGCGGGAAGTGAAGGGAGCGGAGAGGTAATCGAAGCAGAACTATTTATAGAGCCAGAAGATATATATATAATTGATATTAATATTTAGATATTATTAGAAGATAAAAATTACCTACGATTATAAATAATTGTAGGTGATTTTTATAAGGGATGCTTTTGTATACAAAAATTGGTAGCATAGAGACATTTATTGAGTAATGTTATATATTTATGGAATCATTATCAGCTGCTGCCATCGTCTCATTGTTACCATCTATGAAGGCAAATTTGCCGTATGTAGGTGTATTAGACATCACGAGCTATGTTGCAGCACTCGTGTTGTTCTTAGGGCTTGTTCTCGTATTCAAGTTCTTACAAGTAGTGGTCGTCAGTCGAATGCAAGCACTCTCAAAAAGAACTGCTACTGATATTGATGATGTCATTATTGATGCTATCAAAGGTATACGGTTTTGGATACTTACACTTGTCGCTTTGTACGTGTCTACAAAGTTTTTTGTATTACCAGATGTGTTGTCAAAAATTATAGGCACTGTTGTATATATTGCAGTAGCATATCAGGCAATTGAAATTGCCTTAACATTCATCGAATATGGAGCAAAACGATTTCTAGAAAAGGACGAAGATGGAGACGGAGAGATTGATCTTGGATCTACTACTGCGTCACACTTAGTGGTGCTCATTTCACGTATTGTGCTTTGGGCGTTTGGAGTTATCTTTGTGCTTTCAAATCTTGGTATTGAAGTAACTTCACTTATTGCAGGTCTTGGAATTGGAGGTATTGCTATTGCACTTGCATTACAAGGCGTACTGTCGGATTTATTTGCATCGTTTTCTATATATGCAGATAAGCCATTTAAGATTGGTGATTTTGTGGTACTTGGAGCTGATTCGGGTGTTGTTGAAAAAATTGGAGTAAAGACTACTCGTATCCGAACTCTTCAAGGAGAGGAGTTGGTTGTGAGTAATGCAGAGCTGACCACCACCCGTGTCCAAAACTTCAAAAAAATGAAAGAACGACGTATTACAATGCAGTTTGGTATTGCCTATGAGACATCACACGATAAGGTGCAACAGGTCAATGGGTTTGTGGAAAAAATCTTTGAAGGTATTGAGGGGGCACGACTTGATAGAGTCCACTTTGCAAAATTTGCAGACTCGTCACTACTGTTTGATCTTGTGTATTATATAGAGTCATCCGACTATGCTGTATTTATGGATAAACAACAAGAGTTTAACTTTGCGTTACTGGCTAAGTTTTCAGAGGTGGGGATAGACTTTGCATATCCAACGCAGACGATTTATACAAAGACAATTTAAAAGTGCACAATAATAAAAGCCGGCGTCTGCAGACGCCGGCTTTTATTATTGTGTCCCAAGTTCTCTTTCTAACATTGCTCGTAAGAAGGGCACAAGGGTTTCTCTAAATATTTTTGCCCGGAAGGGAAGGTTACCTTCAAGGTTTTGTCGTAAGGTGAATCCTGTTTCTTCTTTGATTGTGCGATCGATGTATGAAAGTGTGATGGCACGAAGGCTTCCTTGCCCAAATTGGGCATCATCACCTCGTGTTGAAATAAGACCAATAGCGTCACCTTTTTCGTTTACTATCGGACCTCCTGACGAACCTTGCTCTCCGATGTCAGACCCTGCGATGGTAAATATATCTGCATAGTTTGAGGTAAAGGTCATAAGCTCTTCTATGGACGTTGTCGCTTGCTTGGGCAGTAATAACGCATGTGCATCACTCAGTGCAAAAGCAGTTTCTGCAGGGTATCCTGCAGCAAACACGGTATCGCGGATACTACCAATACGTATGAGTTCAGTGTCAAAGGTTAAAGCTGGGAAGTAACGTGGCATAGGATTATTGTCGATACCTGAAGTAACATACAAAAGTGCATAGTCACGTTCCCCAGTGCCTTGAGGGCGTTCTTTATTGATTTGATCGGCATGTTTTTGCACCCACGCAGGCGAAATGTACAGGAGGTCAGCCTCGAAGGAAGCAGTTGCTGGATTTCCGACACGGATAATACATTCTGTAGAACCTTCAATACCTTCAAGCAATAAGAATTGGGCAACATGCGCGTTAGTAAGGATAATGCCGTCTTGATGGATAAAGTATCCAGTACCTGTAGTTGAACGAACGTATTCATCTGTTGTATACGTACAATAAATATTCACCAATGCTTCAATGGGGGAGTATGTGCTACTGATTTCTGTGGTCGAGTCGATAACTGAAGCACTTTGATACGTTGAATCCTCAATCAATATTTGTGGAATTGCCTGGTACGCAGAAGAAAGTTTTTTGATGCCTGTAGGTGCGCGATTATCAGTAGTTTGAGCTGTCGCTACTTCAGAAGAAGTTGCCGGGAGTATCTGGGTGATTTGGCTTGTGAGTGTATTGGTAAAAGCCAAGTATGTTGTAAGAATACTGATAACTATATCGGTAAG
>CAZQWL010000053.1:0-1915 GCA_964597225.1 uncultured Candidatus Saccharibacteria bacterium
AAAACCTTATAGCAAAAAAAAATGTTTCAGAGATTGTTATAGGGCACTCACTTGGTAGAGACGGAAAGCCCAATGCAATTCATTCACACGTAGAAGAACTAATGACCGCCTTAACACTCTCTGTTGGTATTCCAATATACCTACAGCCAGAGCAATACACCACACAAGAGGCGGTACGCTTGCAGGGCAAGAATGATCAGGTAGATGCATCTGCAGCAGCAATTATTTTAAATAGTTATTTAACACAACAGTAAATACATACAATATATATGAGCGAAGATAAAATAAATGTAGAGGATGCTCAGGTAGAGCCAGAAGAAGTATTAGAGTCTGCAAAGAAACAAGAAGGAAAAGAAATTATCTCATATGATGACTTTGTGAAGCTTGATATTACACTCGGTACTATTGTTTCTGTTGAGGTAGTGGAGGGGGCAGATAAGCTTCTGCGCTTGATGGTTGATACGGGGGAGAAGGACGGCGACGCAGTCGCCGTCCCCCGACAAATTATTTCTGGTATTCGTGAGTATTTTGACGACGTGCAGTCTTTGGTAGGAAAGCAGTGTCCATTCCTGCTCAACTTAGAGCCACGGACTATCCGAGGATACGAAAGCCAAGGTATGATTCTCGCAGCGGAGAATGATGGCGTGTTTGCACTTCTGGTCCCCCATAATGAACTACCTGCAGGAACAAGGGTAAACTAATAAAATGAAAAAATTTACTATAGAAACACATGTGGAGGAGGCGGCGCAGCAAGCTGGAGGTTTACTGCGTTCACGCTACGGACTCTGGGCACTGGCAGGTCTGTCGTTTACTGAATCGGCACTCCCTGTGCCTATTGTTACTGATCCTTTTTTAATTGCATATATCCTTGCGGATAAAAAGTCGATGTATAAAGGTGTATTTGTCACCCTTGCTGCATCGGTGCTTGGAGGTATTTTTGCATATGCGTTGGCATTTTCTTTTTATGAAGTTATAGCAGAACGATACCTTGTAGGAGTTATCGGAGAACAATTTTATACTATTGTTGATCAGTTACAGGGCGGGACATTTGTCGTGACACTTTTAGGTGCAATAACACCCATTCCATATACACTCGTTGCATTTGGTGCTGGGTTTGTGAAAGGAAATTTCATACTATTCTTAATTGCCTCAATACTCGGTCGTGGTGTTCGATATGCTCTTGTAGGGTGGGCTACGTACATGTTTGGAGAAACTGCATTAGCGATGATACGAAAAAGAATGATAGTTATATCGATTGTATGCGTCATAGGTGCACTTATCTATTTTTTCCTACAATGGTAAAGGTGTGGGTTGCGTAATAAAGTGGACTAGATGCATCGTATACTATAGCCATGTCTGTCCTTAGTACGTTGGGTAAAATAATCCCGCCTCCAGCATATATGCGTCTGCCAAGTGCAGGAGTAGATATTTCAGATACGTCACTAAAATATATCCAATTTCAGCCAGATAAACGTAGCGGCACGCAGCTTGAACTCTCAAGTTGGGGTGATATCGATATCCCAGAGGAGGTCTTGAGTCGAGGTATTGTAAATGATGTTAAAAAATTATCTGAAGCTATTGCTGAAGTAAAGCAACGAGTTGGTGTGGAGACTGTGCGTGTATCTCTCCCGGAAGAGCGAGCATACTTGTTTGAGACAGAGATTAAGCGAGGGACCCCGTTTAAAGAAATTCGAGGACTTCTTGAATTTCGCCTTGAGGAAAATGTACCACTTTCACCTCGAGATGCTTTTTTTGATTATGACATTATTGCCGATAATAATGAAAGTGAGTTTATTCGTGTATCAGTGACAGCATATGCACGCGAGACTATTATGAGCTATTACGAAGCGTGTATTGCTGCTGGGGTTACCCCTGTTTCATTTGAAGTAGAGGCGCAGGCAATTGCACGTGCAAC
>CAZQWL010000053.1:2015-4989 GCA_964597225.1 uncultured Candidatus Saccharibacteria bacterium
ATGAAAGGACTTCCAGAATACTTCTCTGAGACGCTGGGTATTACAGCAACTCGTGCGCGTGTATGGCAAAATGTCTTTCCTGATTTCGATACAGTGCCAGAAATTGGTCGTCGGTACTCATACGGATACGCAACAGCGATTGGCTTGGCACTAACTCCTTTTTCAAATGTATGATTAATCTTATTCCGCCACATGCACGTAAACAAGTAAAAGTAGAATACTGGATACGTGTTTTTTCTGTGTGGATACTTTTAATAACAGCTGCGTGCACAATGTTTGGCTTGTTGCTGATACCTTCTATAGTATTGATTCAGTCACAATTGCATGTATATGACGGTGCATACCAAACAGCAAATGATCAAAATGATATATATGAGCAATTAGAACAAGATATTCGCATCGCTAATGAGGTCGCCCAGCAGCTTAGTTCTATAGAAACTTTCCCTCTCTTCACAACGGTTATTTCTGACCTTGAAAGTGTTGCAAAAGATAGGGTTACACTCAGTTCAGTATCTTTCACACGAAATGAAGAAGATGTTGTTGAGCAGATACAAATTGTTGGTACTGCCAACTCCCGATCGCTGTTGGTTCAGTTTCGTGATGCCTTAGAAAGCCATGTTTCTTTTGATTCAGCTGAGCTACCTCTTTCCAGTCTAGCAAAAGATAAAGATGTTCCATTTAGTATTACCATTCTTGTTAGTAGCAATATAAGTCAGTAACTATGATTACTAAAAAAACAAAAATATTTGCAGCATCCTCGATACTTGGTTTTTGTATTGTTTTAGTTGGGTTATTCTTTATTTTGAAGTATATATATACCCAAGGTGAAGAGGTGCTTCATCAAGCAGAAGAAGTTGCAAACTATGCTGCAAGAGAACAATCCTACAGAGATCTTTCACAACTTGTGGAGGAAACAAAAGGAGATAGAGATACACTGCTAGGACACATTCTTACAGAAGATAACACTATAGAATTTCTGTCTACCATAGAGCAAATTGCTTTGGAACAAGGAATCGAACTTACTACAAACACGCTAAAGGTTATTCAAGGAGAAGGGCTGTTTGACACCCTCGCCATCTCATTTGAAGTAGAGGGGGCCAAGCCACGTGTGTATGCGGTACTTCAAATACTAGAAACATTACCGCAACATGCATTAGTTTCAAAAATTTCTTTGCAGACTCCCGTAGATGCTCAGGCTGAAACGGTGCGTGGTACTATTGAATTAACGGCTAGTCTTCTACAGTATGATCGATAAAAAAAGTATTATTAAAATGGCTAGTGCCATCGTTCGTCATGATAAAGGGTATCCTGATAGGCGTCTGATGCACCCGCAAAGAGAGTGGTTTATAGGACTGGTTCTTTTTGCGGTTATTCTGATTGCAGGAAGTCTTTTAGCAGGAGATATTTTTCTAACGTACCAAAATATAGAACTTTCAGAAGGTGACTCAGGCCAGTCGATTCCGATATACAGAGAATCATCAGTCCAAAACTCACTCGACCTGTATCAAGCTCGTGGAGAAGAATATGACGCACTGCGTGAGAAGAAGGTGATGATCACGTCTCCGACAGAGACCAGTACAACAACAAGTATTTCAGCTGAGCTCGATGAACAAAGTATGGATATAACCGATATTGAATTGGCCTTTTAAAGGTGAGAGCCGTTGATCTTTTTGGATAACCTTAATTGTGCAGAGGAGAAGAAACACCAAACATCATCCCTTAGGATGATGTTTGGTGTTTCAGTTTGTGCCCCCTTAACGTCTCGGAAAATTACCAAGCAAGCCCTGTAAGGATATATTTAAACTTTATCAAGTCACTTTCTGACCCCTCTCAGTAGGGGCTTATTTATAACAATATGTTACAAATCTGACACCCAAGAGGTATTTCTGAACTTGAGATATTGTAAATATGTACACATAATGGTACCTTTTGAGAAGTTCTGTACAGAGCGAGCAACCACAACTCAAACCATATTAGGAGAAGAAGATGACAGCACCTGATTTACATCCTTCACTTGTCAAAGACATGAAAGAACATGGAGTTGATGTAACAACTTGGGATCCAGAGGTCTATGACCGTCTCAAGAAAGAGATGTCCCAACCGGGAACATCAATCGTTCATTTGAGCGAACCTCGAGATGGTGATGCAAAAATTGGTGTTAAACGTCGCGGTGGCTACGTAAAGATTCTTGGCGCAGAGAAACACGTTCTCTACCCAAAGGGTTTTATTGAACACCAAGGATGTCACTGTCCAACATCATTCGTGATGGATAACGGAAAACATAAATCGGAGTACGATTACGCCATCTTCTTCGTCCGTGATCATTTTGGCATTACGGCAGAACCAGGCGCGGCTTTCAATTTTCCTCCAGGAACTTGGCCTGATATAAAAGTTCAAGAAGTGATTAAGTATCCGATTCCGTTTACTTACGAAGCTTGGCCGGTTTCAGTGGAACTTTTATCAGGACAGTTTGATCCAACTAAAGAACTGATCAGTAAAATTGATGGTTCTAAGTGGGTCTGGACAGAAAGACCGCCTAAAAACTGACTGTGATTTAAAGAACATTTAAAGGCGTCCGCCATGTGTGGGCGCTTTTTTCTTGTCTAAACTTCCACCTATTGCACCTTTCGGCATATTAATTGCTCAACATCTGTGTCCTGTTGGTGTCTTTTTGCCATTTGCTATTGCTTTCATATACGAGTGGACATACCATTAAAAGAACAGAAGGAACTCTTAGCAGGTAACCACTTAAATGTGAACGTGCGCATCGTCAAGCTCTAGACGTGCGTGGTCCTTTTGCTTGTTAGGTAAGCAAATACATAAATATGCATACTAAACCACTAACGTGGCACACGGAAGTTCGTGTCGTAAACGAACTGGTGCCCTACGAGAAAAACCCTCGTACACTCTCCGACAAACAACGAGAAGATCTAGAAGCAAGTATTACCAAGTTCAATCTGGTAGAGATACCAGC
>CAZQWL010000054.1:0-4932 GCA_964597225.1 uncultured Candidatus Saccharibacteria bacterium
GTGCTGTGCTGAGGAATGAGCCCGGAAGGAACTCCACCATCAGTTCCAATACTGTTGTACGGCAACGAACGAATATACTCCATCCGTGAAGACATCATGGACAACGCACCTGCCTTTGCTTTAGATTCACCAATAAGTTGTGTCATCAGCTGGAATGCCCCAATGAGTCCTCCAAACACCAATGAGAAAATTGCGATTGTGATAATCAACTCTACAAATGAAAATCCACGTTGTGAAGAAAACCCAGCAGAAAAAAACTAAGTTTTTTTCTGCTGGGTTTCTTTGGAGTTCCACATAATTCTAAATACTGTCCCCTATTGAATAAATCGGTGCAATAATTGCCAGTGCAAAGAATCCGACAACCCCTCCGATAACCACCATCAATATCGGCTCGATAATAGTCGAGAGGTCTTTCGTTTTTTGTTGTACTTCATTTTCATAAAAGATTGCCAACTCTTGAAGCATCTTTGCAATACCTCCTGTCTCCTCCCCTACAAGAATCATCTCACCCACCAAAATTGGGTATAAATCTTCACGTTCAATAAATACCTCAGACAGTGCCGTCCCTTTTTCCACTCGCACTGCTGCTTCTGCAATAATTTGTTTGTAATAGTAGTTCTGTACCACTTGTTCAGTAATATTCAACGCACGAATTACATCTACTCCAGACGAAAGGAGCGAGGAGAGTGTCCGCGCAGTTCGTGCTGCATTCACTTCTTTTGCCATGGTCCCGATAACAGGGAGTTTTGGAATGGTCCATGAAGCAACTTTCTTCCCAAATGCTGTTTTGAAAAAATAAATATTTCCTCCAATAAATGCAATAAGCAGGGCAAACGTTGCAATCGTATTTTCGTTCATAAAATTACTAACGGTAATCAATGCCTGAGTTGTGGCAGGAAGATCAGCATCTAAACTTTCAAAAGTCCCCGTAATCGATGGCATTACATAAATCATCATCAAGATTCCAATGATAACTAAAATAATAATCACAATCGACGGATACATCATCGCTCCTTTAATACGTTTCTTTAGTGAGGAAGACTGCTCCATTTGGGTACTCAAAGTCGCCAATGAGTCAGCCATACCACCACTTTCCTCTCCGGCTTGCATCATGGCAATGTATAAATCATTAAAGACCTTCGGGTGTCGTGCGAGCGCTTGGTAAAATTGCTCCCCTTTATTAATACGTTCAAGTACATCTTTAATCACTCCTTTTAGTCGAGGATTTTTACTCTGCCGCTCAATGACCGCAAGCGCACGAGTTAGAGGGAGTCCTGCAACAATCATTGAACCAAGGTTACGTGTAACCATCACCAACTCATCATCCTTCACTCGACTTATCATATACTCAAATTTCTCAACATTCAAAAGTCCCTTAAGGCTAAACTTCCCTTTTGAAGAAATTGAGTCCACGGTATGTCCGGCTACTCGTGCGATTTCATACACAGCAAAACGGTCAGCAGCTTCCACAGTTTGTGTGACCGTTGCTCCATTTTTATCTTCCCCTGTATATGTAAATGTACTCACAACTTTTAAAAATTATTCGTTGATGACTCGCAACACTTCCTCGATGGTTGTCATTCCTCGGGCTGCCTTGTAGATACCGTCTTCGAGCATGGTGAGCATCCCTTCTTTTCGTGCCTGTTCTTCAATTTGATCTGCTGTGCCGTTGTCCATCACCATCTCCTTAATCGTAGGTGTAAACGGAAGTATTTCGTGAATACCTGCTCGTCCTTTGTACCCTTCTTTCCCTTCTGGAGTTTCAGTTACATGATAAAAGGGGACACTATTCCAGGTTGCATTACTTTTGATAATCTTCTCTTCTTTCATAGTATCGAGAATTCTGTCAAGATCGGCATATTTTGAAAGTTTCGCTTTTTCATTAGAAGACAATGTGTACGGTTCACGAAATTCTTCACTAATTCTTCGCACCAACCGTTGACCAACAGCAACTTTGAGTGTCGACACCATTAAGAAAGACTCAACCCCCATATCTACCAATCGAGCAACGGTTCCTGCAGCTGAATTGGTATGCACAGTAGCGAGCACTAAGTGTCCAGTAAGGGCAGCGTTAATTGCTAAGCTTGCTGTTTCTTGATCACGAATCTCTCCTACCATGATGATGTCGGGGTCTTGTCTCATAAGTGATCGCAATCCTGCAGAAAAAGTAAAGCCAATATCAGACTTCACCTGTGTCTGATTGATGCGTGGCATCTGGTACTCGATAGGATCTTCAATAGTTGAGATATTTACCTCAGGGGTATTAAGAAGATCAAGCACAGTATAGAGTGTGGTGGTCTTTCCAGACCCAGTTGGGCCGGTGACAAGAATAATCCCTGTGGTGGCACGCATTGCATCTTGAATACGCTCAAGGGTGGTTCCATGAAATCCCATTCCTTCAAGTGAAAATCCAGAGCGATTTTCACGCAAAAGACGCATCACTATTTTTTCGCCAAAAAATATAGGGAGCACAGACACTCGAAAAGAAACTTTTTGTCCATCCATCTCCATCTTAAATCGTCCATCTTGAGGGAGTCGCTTCTCGTCAAGTTTTAAGTTTGAAAGCACCTTAATACGTGCGGCAATAGTTGGAGCAGAGTGCTTAGGAAGCGTCATCGCATCGTGCAAAATACCGTCGATACGATACCGAACAAGCACCTGTTCTTCCATCGGTTCGATGTGAATATCTGATGCACCTTGGATAATTGCGTGGCGCAACAATGTATCAACAATGCGTACCACAGGAAGATCATCAGCCATCTTTTTTAAATCAACTTCACTCACCTCATCACCATTTTCTTCAGCTATCACCTTCAGTGCTGATGCTTCTTTAGCAATAATGTCCCCGAACTCATCTTTTAGTGTCTTTTGGTACTGTTGCAGTGCATACCGCATCGACTCAGTGTCCGTAAGACGTGGAAGAATCTTAAGTCCCACCTTCTTTTTTACAAAATCAATAGCAGGTAAGTCAGCTGTATCAAGCATTGCTACCTCAAGGGTGGTATCAGTCTTCTTAAAAGCAATGATGTTGTGATTCCGTGCAACAGGCTCAGGAATCATCGATAATATTTCAAAATCTACTTTTTCATCTTTCAGTGAAACAAACGGAATACCCAACACATACGATTCCACACGGCGCATATCATCTTCGGTCATATAGCCACCGGCAATAAGAGCCTCCGCAAGTGTGCGTTTCTCTTCTTTTGCGACTTTTTGGGCAGCAGAAAGATCTTTCTTGGGAACCAAGCTAGCATCGGTGACAAATCGTTTTAATTGATCATCTTGTATACGCATACTCAAAAAACATAAAGAACCCCTCCAACATCGCCGGTTCTTAGTACCCTAAGTATACCGCACACTTGCAACGTACACGCTTTTTCAATACACACTTTGACAACACGTCTTTAAACGTATAAAGTAGGGGTATTGATGGAGAACGCGCGCCCGCAGGGCGCGCGTTGTCTGTCACTGATTAACAAATAGTAGGGTTACCTTGGTGAGTCTACTCATAATACAATTAAATAAAATACATATGTTTGACCTAAAAGTAATTCACTCAGTATTGGGTGAAATGGAAGAAGAGCGTGGTGTTAGTCGTGCGAAGATGATGGACGCAATCGAGCAAGCACTGGCAACCGCATATAAAAAAGAATACGGAAAGAAAGGGCAGGTTATCCGGTCTGCTTTTGATATTGATACCGGTACAGTGAATTTTGAGCAACTCAAAACAGTGGTTGACGAGAGTATGCTCAAGCCAGAGCTTACCCCAGAAGAACAAGAAGAAGCTCGAATCGAACAAGAGAAGAAAGAGCAAAGTAAGCGTCCAAACCAACGAGATATGGAAGAAGATCCTGAAGAATCAGACGGAAAGGTACGTTTTGACCCTGAAAAACACATCATGATTGACAATGCGCGTCTGATAAAAAAGGATGTGGAGCTGAGAGAGGAACTTATTTTCCCGCTGGAGCCAAAAGATGACTTCGGACGCATTGCTGCACAAACTGCAAAACAGGTCATCATCCAAAAGATTCGTGAAGCTGAAAAAGAATCAGCACTTGCGGAATTTGGACAAAAGGAAGGTGAAATAATCGTCGGGCAAGCACAACGCTTTGAACGAGGAAACCTCTATGTGGACCTTGGACGAATTACCGCAGTGATGCCCTACGATGAACAAATTCCTGGGGAACGCTTCCGACCGGGAGAGCGTATCCGTGCAATTTTACTCAAGGTAGACGAGACCTCACGAGGTATCTTCCTAAAACTCTCACGAGCACACGCAGACTTTCTTGAAGCGTTGTTCACCATTGAAACTCCCGAGCTTCAAACCGGTGTAGTGGAAATCAAAGCAATAGCACGGGAAGCCGGTGCGCGAAGTAAAGTTGCGGTCTATGCGCACGACGACCATATTGACCCTGTTGGGTCTATGGTTGGGCAGCGCGGAGTGCGTGTTTCTACAGTGATGAGTGAACTTGGTGGTGAGAAAATCGACATCATTGAATGGTCTGATGATATCGTCAACTTCATTGAAGACGCGTTGTCACCTGCACAAGTACGGTCAGTGACGATTGAAAAAGAACCAACTGAAGACGAAGATAGCGAAGATAACCGTGGTCATGCAGTAGTTGAAGTTGCATCTGACCAGCAATCACTTGCCATTGGTCGTGGTGGACAAAACGTTCGTCTCGCAGCAAAGCTCACTGGATGGAAGATTGATATTGTGGCAACCGGAGGAGAGGAATTGGCAGAAGCTGATGCTGATGGCAAGACTGAAATCAAAGCACCGATAACTACTGAAATCGGTGCTGACATCGATGTACTAGAAAGCGAAGACGCAACCACTACCAAGCCAGAGCTTCCTTCTGAAGATGAGCCAACCAATGACCGAGATTTAGTAGACGAAGACCAAACAGAAGAAATCAACGAAGTTGATAC
>CAZQWL010000055.1:0-4921 GCA_964597225.1 uncultured Candidatus Saccharibacteria bacterium
CAGATGGACACAACACCAGTATATCGCTTTTGTGGGCTGTCACAAAAAATGTTTGTGGATAGCTCAACTCTATACTAATGATTTGCAAAAGAATACGCGGTATCGACAATGAAGTCAATGGTTTTGGTATCTTTGCGACTACTTATTAAGACGTACTATATCAGTACTTCTTACACAAGAAACGTGAGTAGGCCACAGTTTAAAATGATTGCAAGTCAACGGAGTTATGTATAAATATACTGGATTACGTCGTCATTCTTCCTTGCAAAGACGGATTAGAATGGATATTGCCATGGCTTTATAATGTCCGTTATACGAATCATGACGGACATCAGTATATTCGGACATCCATATGTTTAGATGTACTTTATACCCGCTTTAAACAATAGAATATTTTGACCAACGTCTTTCACCATGTCTTTGAATGATATTGTCTGCTATCATGGTGTTTATTTCACGTTGTACTGTCTTTTCGCTACAGTCCGTTATAATCTCTGAAATGTCCTTGATTGACGCTTCCCCCTTAGCTTCTACAATCGTCCGTATTCGAGTGCGTCTGTCGGGTGACGGACTGGCTTTTGGTGCCGTATTTTGTGACCCAGCGGGCGCTTTACGTGGAGCAGGAACCTGCGCAGAAGAAGGAGTGGTAGACGAGGCAGCGGATGATGCCATCTGGGATGAAAGCATCGAAGACATGCTTGTTTCATTAGAGATATATGGACTCAAGCTCCGAAGCACCGTATCAATTTCTCCTGTCACTACACCAAGTACTTCTTGGGTAATGACACCACTTGCGTTGGAAATACGGAGCGTACTATCCAGTGCAATAAGTGCTTGGGCAAACTGCTCAAGCACTTCCTTTGCGTTGGCTAGTTTCACCTCTAAAGAACGCAATGCGTTCTCATGTGCGAAGTGAGCCTTCCCTGCGATGTTCCCTATATGTGTCTCTGACCTTTTATCAGTATCGGTGTTATTGAGTATATAAAAGACAACCGAGATTATTTTCTCTGTCTTTTTGAAAATATGGCGATAGTAATCGTCATTATTCAGTAGCTTCCTGTAGCTACTGTCGTTTATAGCAATGTCTTTTGTATTCATTAGTGTGTCCTTAATAAGCTTTTAATCGTTATATAAGACAATCTATATGTACTATATACTTTTTTCAAGGACTTGCAAGTGGTCTATAGCTTGTCGCATAGCCATATATTTTATGAGCGCTCCTATAATAGTGTTAGAATAGAAGGATAATTATTCATATATATCAGTAGGTTATTATGGCAAAACGAAAGAAGAAGAAGTCTAAACGAATTGAAAAAGAACCTTTATTTGATGATCTGTCTCCTGCTACAAAGCAAGCTATTGGAGCTATTGCCTTTGTGGTCTTGGGCATTTTTCTCACTCTGTCACTCTTTGACTTTGCGGGGATGATAGGCACCTGGGCGCGTGTGGCGTTGGACTTCCTCTTTGGGGGTGGTGCATACCTTGCTCCTTTTATCTGTGGATTCTACGTCTATGCTCTACTTAATCCAAAAGACAACGAGAAGGTGAGCACTTCAAAGATCGTTGGTATTGCGATGCTCTTCATCACCGTACTTGCGTTTTTTGCACTCTATAAAGAGGACGCTGGGGGTATCGTTGGGTGGCTACTGGAAGCACCACTAAGCTATCTCATGGGTGGTATTGCCACCGGTGTTTCTCTTGGAGGTATTTTGCTTGGTGCGATGTTCCTTACCTTCAACACTGGTCTTGGGCTACCGTCATTCCTAAAGAAGAAGGAGCCCGAAGAAATTTCTGATGATATCGAGCAACTAGAAATACCAGAAGACACTGACCAAGACAACACCTCCGAAGAAGAACCAGAAGAAAACACTGAGAATGAAGACAGCAAGTCTAAAAAGGTAAAGAAAATTGCGAAAAAGCTCGGCATGACCAAAGATGCTGATTTTGCCGTTTCAAACTTCGTAGGTACCTATGCGCCTCCTCCCCTTTCTCTTCTTTTGAAAGATAGAGGTAAAGCAAAAGTAGGTGACGTGAAAGCAAATGCGAACATCATCAAACGCAAGCTTCATACATTTAAGATTGATGTGGAAATGGATGAGGTAACTATCGGACCAACAGTGACGCGCTATGCATTGAAGCCTGCAGAAGGAGTGCGTGTAGCTAAAATTGCTGGCCTGCAAAGTGACCTTGAACTCGCTCTTTCAGCATCCCCTATCCGTATCGAAGCACCAATCCCCGGGAAGGCGCTCGTGGGTATCGAAGTGCCAAATATTTCCAAGGCAACTATTGGACTTGCTTCATTACTAAAATCACCTGAATATACTGACTCTCCAAAGCCGCTGATTGTTGCCCTTGGTCGAGACATTACAGGAAAGGCTCATTTTGCTAATGTAGCAAAAATGCCACATATACTTATCGCAGGTACCACAGGATCTGGTAAATCTGTGACTATCCATACTATGGTCACTTCACTTTTATTCAGAAATTCTCCAGAACAACTTCGGTTTATTATGGTAGACCCTAAGCGAGTAGAACTTACCCTATACAACGACATCCCTCACCTACTTACACCGGTGATTACTGACGCCAAAAAGGCAATTCTTTCACTTAAGTGGGCTATCAAAGAAATGGAGCGGCGGTATGATATTTTGCAATCAGAAAAAGTACGTGACCTAGACTCATATCATACCAATATTTATGGTCCAGCTAAAACTGCGTACGAAGCAGACACTTCTGAAGATAAAGATGAGGACTCTTTGCCAGAACCTCTCCCCTACATTGTTATTGTGATGGATGAGCTTGCTGACCTTATGCAGGCATATCCACGTGAGCTTGAAGCTGCGATTGTACGTCTTGCTCAAATGAGTCGTGCGGTAGGTATTCACCTTATCATCGCTACACAACGACCGTCGGTAAATGTCATTACGGGGACCATCAAGGCAAATATCCCTTCTCGACTTGCGCTACAAGTAGCATCCCAAATCGACTCACGAACCATCCTCGACCAGCCTGGTGCTGAGAAGCTACTTGGGCAAGGTGATATGCTCTTCCTTTCTGGGGAACTCTCAAAACCAACACGACTTCAGTCGGCATTTATCTCTGAGAATGAACTAAAAGAAGTTGTCGAATACCTCAAAAAGCAATCAAGCGCCCAAGAACTCGACTCGATTGACCTCGACGGAAAAGGTGAAGATAATCCTGACACGTTCTTCGAGTCGGTAGTCGATGATGAAGACAGTGACGATCTCTATGAAGATGCAAAACAAGCGGTCACTGAAGCAGGAAAAGCCTCTACCTCATACTTACAGCGAAAGCTTCGGATAGGATACTCGCGCGCAGCACGACTTATCGATATGTTGGAAGAACGTGGAGTTATTGGACCAGCTGATGGATCACGCCCTCGCGAGATTCTAGATGTGGAGAGCAGTATGGAAGCCGACGATACTCCAGAAGAAAATTATTAAGTGATAACCATAGTGTGTGCATACCTTATATATGGAATATCTCTTGAAAAAAGGAATAACACTCCGTAGTATCTTTTACTATATCTTTCTTTTTGGGGTTATCTCTTTGTTTATAGGATATACCCTCTTTCAAGCACGTTTCCTTCTGACAGGTCCCGTCATAACCTTTGAAAATCTCCCCTCTACTGTACAGGAGGAACGCTTGATACTTCTCGAAGGAAATGCTCAAAACATCGTCCGTATGACCCTCAATGGCAGACAAATTTATACTGACAAAAATGGGTATTTCAAGGAGGTGCTTATCCTCGAGAATGGATATACTATAGCTACGTTACAAGTACACGATCGATACGGACGCTCGCGCTCATATGTGCAAGAATTTGTATATATACCTCCGGGAACTTACTAGGTTTTCCACATAGTAACTGGTGTACGTTCGTTCACCTACATGATAGAATTTATTCACTAACTTACATATATATGGCAACTAAAAAAACAGCAACAAAGAAAGTCGTGACAGCTCCCAAAAAGGAAGTGCCCACTGACAAGAAAGACACGAAGGAACAGGACATCACTGAAACGCTTCGAAGCCTTAAAACAAAGTTTGGTGACGAGGTCATTATGACACTCGATGAGACCAAACATGTCGATATAGATAGTGTTCCTACTGGATCAATTGGCTTGGATGACATATTGGGCATCGGAGGACTCCCTCGTGGGCGTATCGTGGAAATTTATGGACCAGAATCTTCTGGTAAGACAACGCTTTCATTACACGTCGTTGCTGAGGCACAGAAGGAAAAAGGAATTTGCGCATTTATTGACGCAGAACACGCCATGGACCCTGTGTATGCGAAGAACATCGGAGTGCAGTTAGATGAGCTTCTTATCTCTCAGCCTGATAATGGTGAGCAAGCACTTGAAATCGTAGACTCTCTGGTGCGAAGTGGAAAAATCGACGTAATTGTCATCGACTCGGTAGCAGCACTTACTCCACGTGACGAAATCGAGGGAGAAATGGGAGCGCATCATGTCGGTAAGCAGGCGCGTTTGATGAGTCAGGCACTACGAAAGCTCACAGGAACAGTCGCCAAGAGTAAGACGACGGTGATTTTCATCAACCAGATTCGAATGCAGATCGGGGTCATGTTTGGTAATCCTGAGACCACCCCAGGAGGAAAGGCGTTGAAGTTCTATACTTCTGTGCGATTAGACATCCGACGTATTGCACAGATTAAAAAAGGTGACGAAGTAGTAGGAGGTCGACACCGTGTGAAAGTGGTTAAAAATAAAATCGCCGCACCTTTCCGTACCACTGAGTTCGACCTTATCTACGGAGAAGGAATCTCTCGTGAGGGTGAGCTTTTGGCGCTGGGAGAAAAGTTCGGCATGGTAGCCAAAGCAGGAGCATCATACTCATACACTCCCCCAGGAGGTGATGAGTCGACTATCATAAA
>CAZQWL010000056.1:0-4794 GCA_964597225.1 uncultured Candidatus Saccharibacteria bacterium
CGTCAATGATACTATGCCCCATACATATATATGACTAATAACGAAAATAAAAAATACGAGGGGGCTATAGCAGTTCGAGGGAAAGGTATTGGATTTTTTATCCGTCCTGACCAGAAGGAAGATGAGGAAGATATTCTTATCACTACTGAAAATCTGTCTTTTGCACTTGATGGTGACTTAGTGGAAGTCGAAGTATTCCCTAAAGTTGGAGGTAAACGACAAGAAGGAAAAGTAACCGAGGTTCTTTCGCCAAACCATAATGAGTTTGTAGGGACGGTAAAGCCAGCAGGTGCCGGCAAGCCTGAGCGATACCTTCAGCCAGATAATCATCGAATCCACATCCGACCTATTCTTCCAAACGCAACTGAGCTTGATGACGGGATGAAGGTTGTTGTCGAGATAGAATCTTGGGCGTCAGCACACACGGCACCAATTGGAAAAATTACCGAGACACTAGGAAAAGCAGGCGACCATGAAACAGAGATGCAGGCAATTATCCGTGCCGGAGGATTTTCAGAAAACTTCCCTGAAGAAATCTCCCAAGCAGGAAAAGAACTCTATGCACGCAAGGAGGAAATCTTTGCAGCAGCCATCTCTGACACCCAAGGAGAAAATCCTACCCGTCGGGATATGCGAGAAACTACCACCTTTACCATTGACCCTGCTGACTCAAAGGACTTTGATGATGCACTTTCGTTTAAGGCGCTTGATAACGGAAACTTTGAAATCGGTATTCATATCGCTGATGTATCGCACTACGTGAAAGAAGGAGATGCAATTGATATAGAAGCCCATGAGCGAGGTACATCTATCTATCTAGTAGACCGGGTAATCCCAATGCTTCCTGAGGTACTTTCAAATGACCTTTGTTCACTTCGTCCAAACGAAGACCGACTTGCCTTCTCTTCAGTCTTTGAAATAACTCCAAATGCAGATGTAGTCGCAGAATGGTATGGACAAACAATTATTCACTCAAACAAACGATTTAGCTACCAAGATGCTCAAGAAGTGCTTGATGAACAGTCTGGAGAAAATCTCGACGCACTAAACACCCTTATGGCTATCGGGCGACTACTGCGTAAGCAACGGTACAAGAATGGAGCAATCGCCTTTGAACAACCTGAGGTGAAATTTATCCTTGATGATGCAGGCAAGCCTATTGATGTCGTTGCAAAAGAACGTATTGAGACAATGTTGATGATTGAAGATTTTATGCTTCTTGCAAACATGAAGGTTGCGAAGTTTGTAGATAAGGTGTGTAACGAAGCCAAGAAAGACACTGCATTTATATATCGTATCCATGATGCACCAGACCCGGACCGTATCAATGACCTCTCAATCTTCGTGCACGCACTTGGATATGAGTTCAAAGCAGATAACGGTGAGGTAGATGCCAAAGACATAAACAAACTACTAAAAGACATCGAAGGGTCGCCTGAAGAAGCGTTACTAAAGGTAGCTACTATTCGCTCAATGGCAAAAGCTATCTACTCTACAAAAAATATCGGGCACTTCGGACTTGCTTTTTCTGACTACACACACTTCACATCCCCTATTCGTCGATACCCAGACTTGATGGCTCACCGTATGCTTCGCAAGCATCTAGATGGTACCAACATCGGACCAAAAGAAATGATGAAGCATGAAAAAACCGCTTCACATGCCTCAGAGCGTGAAATGTTTGCCGTTCGAGCCGAGAGAACTTCTATCAAGTACAAACAAGTAGAATACATGCTCGATAAAGTTGGAGAAGAATTTGATGGTATTATCACTGGAGTCACTGACTGGGGTATCTATGTACAAGAAAAGAATTCAATGGCTGATGGGATGGTACGTTTAGGGAGCATCAAAGGAGATTACTTCAAGAATGAAGCTGACAAATACCGTATCAAAGGTGAACGAACCGGGACGACCTATTCACTTGGGCAGGAGGTTCGAGTGAAGTTGATGCGAGCGGACCTCGAAGAACGCCAGCTCGACTTCTCTTTAATTGTCTAAAATTGGCAACCTACTTCAACAGGGCAGCCAAAATAATTGTCAAAGTACCACCAAGTACATTTTCAATTATTTTGGCTGCCCTGTTTCGTATCTCACCTAATTTAAAACAATTAAAAACTCAGAAGGATTTCTTTAATTTCTAATTAGACGCAACATCGTACGTTACGGAATCCTGTTTATACTCCTCATATCCTTGTGAAATAGAAAGTGCATACCCGTATACTTTAAATGTATATGACGCTGAGGCTGTTTTATACCCTGACAAAGAACCAGTATTTGCAGTCTCTGCAAATTCGGTCAGGTCATTGAATAAATCATATCCCGCGACTTCGTTATATTTTTCATGCATTTCAAAAACTCTATCGGGTGTAGCAAACTCCTTAATAGCTCGTGACATTCTCCCAGCACCCGTATTGTATGCATTTATCATGACTGGAGCTAAAAAGAATGTATTAAAATCTTTTTCTGAAGCAAATAATTGTTGTATTTGATCTATTTCAGATGCATCAAGGTGACCGTATAGTTCTTTATATATATTACTAAGGTGTTTTCCCAACATTTCAACCTGTACGGTGTACGGAATAGATTTTAAATCAACAGCTTTCTTATCTTCTCCCTCACCTTCATACGTTACATATTGTTCATACCCTAATCCTTCTACAGTTTCTGGCATAAACTGAAACACGCCACCTGCATTTACAACGCTTTTAATACCATCTCTAAATCGAGTCTCTTCACCTGCGATTCCTAAAGCTAAAAAATGTAACTCAGTTTGAATTTCTTTTGGTATCGATTCATCAAATACTAAGTGTTCTTTTAAATATTCAATACGGGATAAACCATCACCATTACGGACATCCTTATCTCCAAAGTAATACACGACATCCATGATTGAATGAACTTTGCTTGCATCCATAGACTCATTTTTATTACTCAACGCACTTTGAATATCTTTCCAGTTATATTGTGTAGATGCAATATCATCTGTCGATCTTAGGGCAAGTTCTTTAGCTGTTCGTTTCCATGCACTTGCGTACCCTTCTGTTACTCTTCCTGTCTCAGAAAAGCCTTTGCCTGGATTTACTCCAGCGATAATAGATGCTGGTACCACAGCAACTGCCTTTCCTTCTTCATTCAAAAATAAAACTCCATTAGGCATTTCTACAAATGTTTTTTCTGCCCCAACTTCAACAGCAAATGCTTCTGACATTGGTTTAATAGACTCAACAGATTCGGCTTGTGCTTCCATTACTGGCGCCATTGTTCCTGCCGCCAATGCTGCCCCTTGCGCAGTCTTTTTTAAAAAATTTTCGGCTTTAGTTTCCATGAGTCAAGTATGACACTATTTTAGAAAATGTAAGAATCCGCTATACACAACGTCATAACTAATAACATGAAGAAAATATATAATAAACTCCTTCGAAAGATTCGTGTTTATAAATCTCCTTTGTACAAAACTACTGACTATGGATCCCAGCGTCGTTCTTACTTCTTGCAAGAATTCTAATGATTGACAAAATTACCAGACATGTCAGTATAAAAACATAGCAAAAAAAGGAGGTTGCTATGAAAGATGTTCTTTCACAACCAATACCCCCACCAAATGAAAAATGGCACCTGTTGCTTCAGGGTCACGATGAAGACCTATTTGATGCAATACATGTCATAGAAAAGTGGGTTGATATTCTTTATCAAGAATGGCTTGATGAAGACAAGCTGCTCATCTGCCTTGATTGGGTAGACGACACTATAGCTTGGGGAGTGCAAACTGATATCGAACACGACTGTGACTATGTCACAGTCAAAAAAAATGGGAGGGAAATATGTCAGGGACACAGTACCACGACATAATTAAGAGCCCGCGATACATTACTACATGTGCGGGCTCTTTTTCATATTCTCTAGTAACATATTCAGCAAAAGACGGCGCCCTTGGGGCGCCGTCTTTTGCTGAATATGTTACTTCGCCACCGCCACCGCCTCATCAAACTTCACTGATAATAATTTAGAAACACCATCGCCTCCCATGGTCACTCCGTAAAGAATCCCTGCGCGACTCATAGTCTCTCGGTTGTGAGTGATAAGAATCAGCTGCGACTTCTCTGCGAGTGCTTGCACCATGTCACCATACCGACGTGAGTTTGCTTCATCAAGTGCTGCGTCGGTCTCATCGAGAATTATAAACAATGGTGGGTTTACCTGACTCATCGCGAAGATGAGTGCTATGGAAGTAAGTGCTCGTTCACCTCCTGAAAGCATACCAAGGCCTCGTACACGCTTGTTTGGGAGCTTTACATCTAAGTCGACACCTTCCTCCAAGTTTTCGTCTTCCTCGTCTTCAACCTCAACTTCCCCTTCAAGCTCGTCATCTACTTTTTTCTTGCGTACTTTTGGCTTTACTCGCAACAACTTCGCTTCCCCGCCGCCAAACATAAGTGAAAAGAATCGGTTAAACTCAGCACCAATTTTATCAATACCTGCTACAAACTGCTCATTGAGCTGTGTTGCCAGCTCTACAATAAGTTCTTCGAGCTTTACTACAGACGCTTCTAGGTCATCAATCTCATGCATTAAAAATTCATCACGTTCTTTTACTTCCTTATATTCTTTTTCAATGTCTTCATTGGCGCCACCAAGTTCTTCAAGACGTATCTTCATTTTCTCTAGTGAACGCCTTCGTTCACGCTGAGCATCTCGTGATTCTTCTGCAATGGTTTTATTGGTGACTGATTTTTCATCTATAATAATTTCAAATTTGAAATACTGTGCAGCACCACTTCCAATAAGTGACACTGC
>CAZQWL010000057.1:0-4730 GCA_964597225.1 uncultured Candidatus Saccharibacteria bacterium
CCTGGTGATTTTTAGCTGGATATATAGGTTTTTTTATACCAGTATCGTAACAAGTTGGAATCTTTTCAACCACCCTCGAAACGCCTTCAACAATATCATCAATATAGGTAAAATCTCGTTTCATTTTTCCGTGATTAAAAATATCAATGGGTTCTCCTGCTAATATTTTTTTAGTAAAAGAAAAATAAGCCATATCAGGGCGACCCCAAGGACCATAAACGGTAAAAAACCTTAAACCTGTTGTGTTGGAATTCCATATAAATGACTATAAGTATAAGCCATCAATTCATTCGATTTTTTTGTTGCCGCATAGAGCGAAATTGGATAATCAACTCGATCCGTCGTTGAAAATGGGCTTTTGGTATTCATACCATAAACAGAACTAGAAGACGCATATACAAGGTGATTAACTTTTTGGCTACGACAACCCTCAAGTACATTAAGGAATCGCTTAACAACTGATTAAATTTGAATCTACAAGCATGTGGGTTCTCAATAGAATAACGAACACCGGCTTGTGCGGCTAAGTGAATAACCTTATCAAAGGTGTGAGTTTGAAATAAATCAGTCATTCTTTCTCTATTAGAAAGATCCATTTCAATAAATTCAAAAGTACCTGAAAAATTATTACTCTCGACCAAGGATTTCAAAAAAGCTAACCGAACATTTTTAAGTGCGACATCATAATAGTCATTTAAATTATCGATTCCCACCAATGAAAAACCTTTTTTCAGTAAGTCCTGCACAACATAAAAACCAATAAACCCTGCTGCACCTGTTACTAGGTATTTTCTATTTTTTATCATTATTTACCTTAACCTGACTTAGGATTTCTTCATCATTAATTAAAAATAGTAAGCTTGCCATCACAAAGAAAAATATAAATTGTGATTTAAACATAAGCGGTGATTCTGGCAAAAAAGTCATCAATGAAGTTATTGTAAACACTAAGCCAGCTATACCTAATGCTTTTTGTCTTTCGGTTACACCTGTCTTTATTTTTTGTGAAAAAAACCATAATAAAAAACCAAAAATGACTAGCAAACTTAAAAAAGGAAAAATTCCGCCAAGAATAAATGACATTAAAAACTGGTTGTGAATGTGAGAATAAGTATATCCTAAGCTAGTAAGTCCAAATTTATGGTTAATTAGTTTTTTAGTATCTTCTTGTATAAATAAAGTAAAGTTATTAACGCCAACCCCCAACCAAGGCGTTTTTTGAATTTGATTTATCCCGACCTCATACATTACAAAGCGATTACCTAAGCTAGAATTTGGGTTCCCATTCTTATAATCTATAACATTAGAGATCGCTTTATTTACTCTATTTTCTACAATTTCTTTTGCAGGACTCATGATAATAACGATTAAAAAGACCAGTATCAACCCCAAAAAAAGGATTACTTTTTTAATTTTTTTTGCCGAAAACAACCGATACAAATAAAAACCTCCCCAGCCAATAATTGCCTCGGGCCAACCTATCCAAGCAGTCCTTGATTGAGACAAAATAGCTCCCGAAATATCAACGATCAAAGCCATGACAAGAAGAAACTTCCATAATTTACTAAAATCTTTAAACCAAAATAAAGCCCCTAATAAAACAATAAAAAGCGTATTTGAATAAATCCCAAAGTCAATGGTATTGCTTGATGCCAACGACCCAAAACGATGATTCATCATAGCACTAGGATTGAATTCTAGTTTTATCATTTCATATAAAATAACCCACAAAACAAAACAAGAAACAATAATCAACACCTTCCAAACATCTACCGCACTTAACCGTATTTTATAACCAAGAAAGGTAACTATTCCGATCATAATTAAATGGAGATATCTTTCAACAAAACTAACTAACCTCCCCTCATAACTCCCTTCCCCTTTAAAGTAGTGAATAGATTCAGGGAACAAGTTTATGAGCATAAACACAAAAAGAAGCATTGACCACTTTTTTATATTTTTAGAAACAGCTAAATCAATCACCCCCTTTTGAGTTAAATAAAAAAACCACACCATAAACAAACTAACCAAACTCATTTCTAATATTGTCGGAAAAACTTTGCGAGCAATAATTCCTACCAGTAAAATAGCGAGAAATACTAAAAATAATGTTTTAAACGATGACTCATCTAAAAAAAACTTCCGTGTATTTAAAATATAACGACTCAACCGAATACTCTATCTATTTTTTGATAGTTTTCAACCACACGAACACTATTCTTTAAAAAAAACTGATTAAAAGACTGGTCTTCTTTATTGGTTTGAACCACCTGCATATTAATGGCAGGTCTCATTGCCTTTAAATCAATAAACACCGTTGAAAAATCACCTACTAAAAAAACATTATCTGATAAAAAAGGCAACAACAATTCCGCTGGAAAAGACTTTGAAACATTTATTACTTCACTCGATAGATTCAAATCTGCCAATGACTGAACATCTCTAGGATGAAGCTTTATGCCAATATTTTTATTCGACATCAAACAACTCGCTATAAATTTTGATAATTCTTGATCATAATTAGGGTTATGTTTCTTCATATCCCTTCTAACATCCAGTACAATCAAAATATCAAGTTCCCTAATTTTATCAGGAACCAATTCAAAACCTTCTAGCATTTTTTGAGCAACTTTCCGCATAAATTGGCTATTAAACCAATCTCTTTCCACTTTACAAACTTTTTTTTGTTGAATTGTTTTAATTGCCATTTTAGGATTTAATAGCCAAGCATAAGTTACCCAAGGAGGCGAACCAACTTGTGCAGGAGACTGATAATTAAAACCATATTTTAGCCGAATTATTAACTTACTTAAAAAAGAAACTTTTTTAATGGGTCGATCGACATAACTAAACAAACCATCTTCAATATAGTGACAACTTACTTTATTAAGCTTGCTTACCAGGTTCATAAAATACTGTGTAAAAACGCTATTAACTTCAGAGGTTAAAATGTGAACTACATTATGTTTTTTTGACAAAAATCGATAACATTTTAACTGACGATACTCACGAGTTCGTTTTAACCATAAACGCATTAATAAATTCTTTTCGGCTAAGATTGCATATTTTTTTTTAAGGATATAGACTTTTTTAAATGGTGAGCCTTTAGCTACCAAAGATTGCATTACTTCGTAAAACAAGGGTGAACCTGAGAAGTCATCTGCTATAACTAAAATGGGATAATTAAACTTCTTAGCCGACTCAGCTATTACACAGGATAGTACAAAGTGCCTTGGCGAAGATACAATAAAAACGGAAGCACTTTCTTTTACCATTTAATCATTTCCAAACAAATCACGGCTATAAATCTTATCAAGAACATCAGACAGCTCATCCGTCACTCTATTCGCCACAATAACACTCGCAACTTTCTTAAACTCATCTAACCCATTTATAACTTTCGAATTAAAAAATAAGTTCTCATATAAAGTCGGTTCATAAATAACAATCTCAATCCCCTTTGCTTTAATTCGCTTCATGATACCTTGAATCGCTGAAGCTCTAAAATTATCTGAACCTTGTTTCATTGCTAAACGATAGATACCTACTACCTTAGGGTTTTTCTTTATAATTTGGTCAGCAATAAAATCTTTCCGTGTAGTGTTCGCATCCACAATCGCTCGAATAATATTATTCGGGATGTCTTGATAGTTAGCTAAAAGCTGTTTAGTATCTTTTGGTAAACAATAACCACCATAGCCAAATGAAGGGTTATTGTAATGATTGCCAATTCTTGGATCCAACCCAACCCCGTCAATCACCTGCTTTGAACTTAAACCATGACTTTCACAATAACTATCTAATTCATTAAAATAAGCTACCCTCATTGCAAGATAAGTATTCGAAAACAACTTAACTGCCTCGGCTTCGGTTGCATTAGTGAATAAAATTTCTATTTCATCATCGGACTTTTCAGCTCCCTCTTGCAATAACTTAGCAAATAAGCGAGCCTGATCTGAGATATCGCCCACAACGATTCTTGAAGGGTATAAGTTATCAAACAAAGCCTTGCCTTCTCGTAAAAACTCAGGTGAAAAGATAATTTTTAAATTAGGGAACCTTGCTTGTAGTTGTTGAGTGTAGCCAACGGGAACCGTTGATTTTATAATAATCGTCGAAATAGGGTTTGTTTGTGCAATATCATTTATCACCAATTCAATACTGCTGGTATTAAAGGTATTAGTTTGTTCATCATAATCAGTAGGTGTTGCGATCACAATAAAGTCAGCATTTTTATAGGCTTGTTTACTATCTAAGGTTGCTGTAAAAAAAAGCTGTCCTGATATTAAAAATTCTGAAATTTCTTTATCTAGAATAGGTGATTTTTTCTGTTGTAAAAGTGCAATTTTATCTGCATCAATATCTAGAGCAATAACTTCATTATTTTGAGCCAATAACATGGCGATAGATAAGCCAACATAACCTGTCCCAACTACGGCAATTTTCATAGTTATTCTTTCTTGTTAAATAGTGCCGAAATCATACCATTTATCACTCTTTAAAAAAAAATACTATAATTAAAACTGTTATTTATCTCAACATTTAAACAAATAATGACGATGAAAAGAATAATATATATTATAAAATTTAATAAATTGACACTGAAACGCTACCAGATGTTTTAGCTCTCCGTTTACTAATCGGAGATGACCAATATATAGATTTTTTACTTGATGTTAAGTAATTAGAACTCGCCCTCTGAACTTCTTTCATATATTTTTCTGATGTAA
>CAZQWL010000058.1:0-2246 GCA_964597225.1 uncultured Candidatus Saccharibacteria bacterium
TGAAGTGATTTTAGACTTTCACAATTTGGAGGAAGTCGAGTTCTACGGGGGTCTCCCGCCCAAACATACTCACCAACACCTTCACCTTTCCTGTGGCTTCATCTACCTCTCCTACCTTCCCTTCTAGTTCCTTAAACGGACCGTCGGTAATCATCACGATATCATCGACTTCAAAATCAACTTTATGTTTGACTGTTTCATCGCTCATATGCTTTACCAGCTCTGCATACTCATGCGGTGCAAGAGGCACTGGCTGTGTTCCACTTCCTACGAATCCTGTTACTCGTGGAGTATTTCGTACGATGTACCACGACTCGTCGTTTACAATCATTTCTACCAATACATACCCAGGGAACATTTTTTCTTCTTCAGTCACTCGCTTACCTCCTTTGACACGTACCTTCTTTTCAGTTGGTACTACCACGTCAAAAATTTGATCGGTCATTCCTAATGACTCGATTCGTTGTTTTAAGTTACGTGCTACTGCATTTTCGTATCCTGAGTATGTGTGGATGACGTACCAGTGACGCTCACCATCTGTTTGTTGTTTTGCCATAGTTAGTTATTAGTTGCTAGTCTTTAGCGGGTTAGTATTGGTGATTAATTAACGAAAATATCGAGAACTTGTGTAAAGAAATAGTCTACTACTCCAAGGTATACTGCAACAATTGCAGAGATAACGATAACAAGCGCAGTGTATGCAAATGCCTGAGTTTGGGTAGGCCACTTTACATGTTTCATTTCTGCAACAGTGTCCTTAAAATAATTTGTAATTCGACTCATAAAGTAGTTGTTAGTTGTTAGTGTATTCAACCTAGACTATGATGACAATCTAGGGTTCCTCGCAGGACGCTAATGTTAGTTCTCCCTACAGGAGCTGTTCAGGTTATCGCTATTTCTACGAAATAGTAGGTAACCTCTTGCAAAAGTGTGTAAACACTTTTTCACCCTGTAGGTCGAAATAACTAAGCATCTGCATAAATACAAAATGTCATGACTTCGTCATTCTGTTTTGTATTAAAAAAACACCTCTGGGGTGATTTATTACTTGATATTGTACTCTGAATACAGCAAAAAGCAAGAAAATGAGTGCGTTTACTTATTAAAATAAAGAAATTGCGCGAGATGCGAGGTAGACAAGAAAAAAGACGCGAGTGGGGCAAGTGCCCAGCGAGCGTCTTTTTTCGCAGTCTACCGAAGTAGATTGTGTGATTTCTTTATTTTAATTGGTAGGTAATGGTCACGTGTGCTGTGATAGTATCTTCCCCCACTGCAATCTCTGGAGCAAAATTCTTTTCTTCAAATCCACCTCCCATGCCATCTTCCATCATTGATCGTACTGCATATGGGGCACTTGGGTAATAGTCGTCTCCTGATGCACCATCATAGAAGTTCACAATATCTCCAAGCTTTACTTCAAGCTCCTTTGCCAAACGCTTTGCTTTTTCCTTCGCATCTGTTGTTGCCAATAGTCGTGCCTCTTCTTTCAGAGCGTCCAGATCATCAACCTCAAATGACAAGCCACTCATATTTGTCGCTCCACGGCTTCCTACTCCTCCAATAAGCTCTCCTGCCTTGCCAGTATCACGAACCTTTACTTGTACATTTTGTGTTACGACATATCCGGTAAGCACTCGTTCATTATCACAATACTGACGTTCACAGTCTACTCGTCGGTATTCGTATCGTGGGTAGGCATTGTACCCCATAGTTTTAATATCTTTTTCATCGACTTCTCCTTCTGATTTCAGGTATGACATGATGTCATTTATTTTATCGCCTGAAATTTCTTGTGCGGCTGCTACATCTGGCGCCTCAGCTTCTACAGTGAAGCTAAAGGCTCCAATGTCTGGCACTGCAGTAACTTCGGCAAAGCCTTCGACATCAATAGTCGTGTAGCTGGGTTCATAAGAAATAAGATTGAGCATCTGCGCAGCGTTTGCTGCTACTGCGAGAATAATCATTACCCCTAATGCTGCAACAATCATTCTCATATACTTGTGCGAAAATAACGTGTCCATATATAAATATTATTTAATTACTGATTCTTTTATTGTACTCCAAAAACTCTTTTTACTACAGACCCTGATGTATTCATCCATGTCTTCTTGTGTTGGGTTAAATGAACGAGGCTGTTTTCCAATCAAGAAGTACATAATCGATTCTTCATTACTCACATGATCAAGTGACAAAGCATGCCCTAGTTCATGTGCAAGGACCAAACGTAGCTCGTCTTTATCTGCATA
>CAZQWL010000058.1:2346-4728 GCA_964597225.1 uncultured Candidatus Saccharibacteria bacterium
GCATCAGTCCGAGCTTGTCGTTCATCATAAATAAAGTTTACCGTAAGCTCTGAATCTTCATCATAAAGAAATAAATTTTGCCCTGTTGCATCTTCCCAGACACCTTCTGCATCAGAAAGTGCCAGACGTACGTCGTCTAAAGACAATCCAAATGACTCATCAATTTCACCAATTGAATAGGTCAAAGGTGTTGGGCATATTGCTTGCGCTACATAATAGAAATATCCTCCCCCAAAGAGCATTGTGGTGATGAGTAAAATTAAGAAACTACTTCGCATAGAGATACAGTATATCAAATACACACAATAAAAATGTTAAAATCTTTAGTACATGAAATATTTCTTAGTCGCACTCCTTATATGCCTGAGTATCTATATAGGGTACGTACTGTACGACAATACACCTGTCTCTTATATACAGAAGAGTGACAGTCTGAAAGAAATATCCGCGCAGGAAGATAAATACTCTAAAATACTTTCAAAAATGACTCTTGAAGAAAAGGTTGGGCAGCTCTTTATAATAGGGCACTGGGAATATGTTGATTTCAAGCAAACAGAATATCTCATACACGAGCATCATATAGGAGGGGTCATTATTATGAGTAGTCCTGATAATATTGCTAACAATATTCCTGCATGGACAAGCGCATGGCAGAGCACCAGCACCTATCCACTTACTATTGCTATCGACCAAGAAGGAGGTGCTGTGACCCGTCTGAAATCCTCGGAGTACGTACAAAAAGCACAGCCCGATATTCTTTCTGTTGAAGAAGCCTTTACCGTAGGGGAAAAACGGGGCAAGGAACTCTACGCACTTGGAATAAACACCAACTTTGCACCCGTACTCGAGACAAGTGTGAATCCTGATGCTTTTTTATACAATCGTGTGTTCCGTACGCCAAAGGATATTGTAAGTTTTGGTAGTGCAATGATACGCGGAATGCGGAAGGGTGGCATAATCGCTGTCCCCAAACACTTCCCCGGGCACGAAGACACTCCTGCCGACTCTCACACTGAACTTCCTATACTCAAAGTCACTGCCGATGAATTCGATATCTTTGTACAAAGCTTCACCGACACAATACAACAAGCAACACCTTCGGCTATTATGACTGCACATGTACAAGTACCAAGCCTCGACTCTGTGTATCCTGCAACGCTCTCTTATACCATCCTCACAGGAAAACTACGTGAATCCATCGGCTTCACTGGTGTCATCATTACCGATGATATGGTGATGCAATCAGTCACCAATACATGGACAAGCGATGAAGCCTCTCTTCTTTCCCTCAAAGCAGGAGCCGACATGGTACTCTTCGCTGCAAAACCACAAGATGCCATCTCCGCTATCGAACACATCATCACTGCTGTACAAAACAACGAACTCTCTGAAGAACGTATCGACGAAAGTTTGCGTAGAATTTTGCAAATGAAAGAACAATATCGATAAAGCATATTACCTTCTACTTTATTATTTCAAAATATCAATACAAATAAAAGAGGTGCTTGGCGGGGACTGCGTATCGCGTTACACAATCCCTGCCAAGCACCTCTTTTTTCTTATGTACCTTAGTATACCCCAAGTACCATACGTACTTGGAACACCCTGTAGAAAAGTTTGTTATCTTTGAGTAAGATAAGCTAACCATATAAAAACACGGTGCCTATGGCACCGTGTTTTTATATACCTCCACTTTCTTTATCGTCGTAGGCTATCTCGGATTTCCTGAAGTAGTTTTACTTCTTCAGATGGTTCCGCTGGCTTTTCTTCTTCAGTTTCTTCATCACCCCCTGTTGCCTTGTTGATTCCCTTGATAACCATAAAGATTACAAGTGCAACAATTACAAAGTCGATGATTGACTGAATAAACACTCCGTATGTCATAGTTGCTTCCCCTACTGTATATTTAAGTCCTGACAGATCCAGTCCTCCCATAAGTAGACCTACAAACGGTGTGATGATGTTCGCAACAAGTGAAGATACAATCTTTCCAAATGCTGCTCCAATAACTACCGCTACTGCTAGATCAATGACATTGCCTTTCATTGCAAATGATTTGAACTCTTCAATAAATCCTTTCATATATAAAAAGTATTACGTATAAATAATATGTGCCTAGAGCATACTACACTTCCAAGAAAAATACAGAGTGGTGTCTGCCGACACCACTCTGTATTCCTTTCTAAAGCAACATCTTCGCCAAATAAAACCCCACCCCTCCTCCCAGGAGGAAAATTCCGAATATTGCGACCTGCAGTGCTTCTTTGTCCATTGTTTTAGTATATCAAACATTGGACTTTTTGGTAAAAAATAGGTATAAATATGCTCACCACACATAAGTATATTCAACTGAATAATATGGCGACTATCGTATAACGGTTA
>CAZQWL010000059.1:0-4574 GCA_964597225.1 uncultured Candidatus Saccharibacteria bacterium
ACTCCAATCACGGCTGTACAGGCAGATACAGATGTCAAAGCGTGCGTCAAAGAGGGTCTGAAGTCACTTCTTCAGGGTTCAACGAAACATATTGACATAAACACAATGGCCAAGAGGGTTATTGGCCCTGGTGTTAGATCGCTATCACAACGCACAATCGAGGTAGGAATTGAGACTGTACGCAAAATCCTTCAAGAAGGATTGCGTGTTAAAATTAAAAAATATTCTAACTCTGAGGTGGTCAATGTTTCAGTCAAACCATCTACCAAAAGCTCAAATGGGTTTAGGGCTAATGGGATGATTAATACGGGAAAGAATAATTACCGTTTTCAAACCCTTGGATATACAGTCACTACAGGAGGGGTTACCTGTAAATTCTATTCCTTAACAATTGAAGACGTGTTTATTACTAAAAATTGGGTAAGGCAGCAATCTGCTATGAGGGAGTTCCTGAAAAAGCACAGACTACAGGATTGAACGGGCGAAAAGCCGGCGCAAAGCGCCGGCTTTTCTTATTTTATCTATACCGCAACCGCTACCTTCTTTCTGGCTTTCTTAGCAGTAGTTTTCACAACCTTCTTTTTTCGAACCCCCTTCTTCTTTACATCAAACACCAACTCTCCTTTTTTCATACTTACTTTCACCGTACCGCCTTGCAACATTCCTTCTTCCACCATTTGCGAAGCAACAGGGGTTAAAATCTTACTTTGTATAACTCTCTTAAGCGGGCGCGCTCCAAAGCGTGGGTCATATCCTTCTTTTGCAATATAATCATATACATCTTTAGAGAGTGTTAGAGTGATTTCTTTAAGAAGCAAGCGTGCTTGCACCTCGGTAACCTGCATTTCTACAATCTCACGAATTGACTCTGTTGAAAGAATGTCAAAGACAATAATTTCATCCAGTCTGTTAAGAAATTCGGGGCGGAAATAATTCTTCAAATCATCAATCACCTTACCTTTTGCTTGAGTGTACTGTGCCGCATCATCCTTCTCTTCAGTAAAACCATAGTTCGACATACGATCAATATGCTCAGCACCGATATTTGATGTCATAATGATGACAGTGTTTTTGAAATTCACTTTCCTTCCCTTCGCATCGGTAAGATGACCCGAGTCAAGCACTTGTAAAAGAACATTAAATACTTCTGGATGTGCCTTCTCTACCTCATCAAGGAGTATTACGGAGTATGGGCGATGTCGCACCTTCTCAGTGATAGACCCACCTTCATCATGCCCTACATAGCCTGGAGGAGAACCGATAATCTTTGATACAGCATGTTTCTCCATAAATTCAGACATATCAATACGCAGTAATGCCTCAGGGTCATCAAACATGAACTCAGCAAGCTTCTTGGAAAGTTCTGTCTTCCCAACTCCGGTAGGACCAAGGAATAAAAATGAACCAATAGGTCGGTTTGGGTCAGCAATACCTGCCCTCGCTCGTTTCACTGCATCAGCAACAAGCTCCACAGCATGATCTTGCCCTACTACTTTCTTTTGTAAGTCTTCTTCCATACGTGCAAGTTTCTTTGCCTCCTCTTCAAGCATTCGTGCAACGGGGATACCAGTCCATCGTGATACTACAGATGCGATATCTTCCCCATTAATTTCTTCTTTAAGAAGACGTCGGCTTCGTTGAAGCTTTTTCAAGCGGCTAGTCTTTACCTCAAGTTCCTTTTCTACCGCGGGGATTGTGTCATACCTGATCTCTGCTGCTCGGGTGAGATCTGCCATTGCTTCGGCATTATCTGCCTCAGTACGGAGTTCTTCAAGTTCTTTCTTAAGGGCACGCATCGCATTGAGCGCCTCTTTTTCATTATTCCATTTTGTTTCTAAGGCTGCCGTCTCTTCTCGCAATTCTCCAATATTTTTATCAATTTCTTTCAGTCGAGCGTTTATCTTTCTCTTTGCTGGTGCTTCTGATTGCTCGAGGTCTTTCTTAAGCGCTTCTTTCTCTATCTCAAAGCGTCGTACCTCTCGATCAGCCCGCACTAAATCTTCAGGCTTATTTTCAAGAGAAATACGCAACGCAGACGCAGCTTCATCAATTAAGTCTACTGCTTTATCTGGCAAGAACCGGTCTGCGATATATCGACTTGATAAATTTACTGCAGACACAATAGCGTCGTCAGTAATACGAACTCCATGGAAAATTTCATATTTCTCTGCAATGCCACGTAAAATAGCAATAGCATCTTCTTGAGATGGCTCGAGTACGTGAATCGGCTGGAAGCGACGAGTCAGAGCAGGGTCTTTTTCAATATACTTCTGGTACTCCTTAAGAGTCGTTGCTCCAATAATACGAATATCACCTCGTGCAAGAGCAGGCTTGAGCATGTTTGAAGCATCCATAGAACCCTCTGAAGCCCCTGCACCCACAATAGTATGAAGCTCATCAATGAAAAGAATCACTGCTCCTTTAGCCTGCTCTACTTCTTTCATCACTGACTTTAATCGTTCTTCAAACTCACCACGAAACTTCGTTCCTGCTACAAGTAGACCGATATCAAGCGTTAATATTTCCTTGTCTTTCATAGACTCAGGCACAACACCTTGTACAATCATCTGTGCGAGACCTTCGGCGATTGCAGTCTTTCCTACTCCTGCTTCACCAATGAGTACTGGGTTGTTCTTAGTACGACGTGAGAGAATTTGTATCAGTCGCTGCACTTCGTCATCGCGACCAATGACTGGGTCGAGCTTGTTGTCTTGTGCTAGCTTGGTGAGGTTGCGTGTGTACTTGGAAAGTGCGCGATACTTCTTTGGCTGTTGTGCGTCTGAAACATTGTTGTCCCGAATGTCTTGTACTGCTTTTGCTACCATGTCTTTTTGCACTTTCATACGCTGAAGCACTTCAATAGCCGGACCTGGGGTCTCCAAAGCAGCCATAAATAGGTGTTCTACTCCCACGTACGAATCGCCAAGTTGCTCTGCAATGTTTCCTGACTTTTCAAGTGCCTGCGCGAGTTCAGGGGTAAGATAGAGTTGGTATGACTGAGATACATTTGACGACATTTCTGGCTCCTCTAGTGACTCAAGTAGTAAGTCGGTTAGCTCGATAATATCTATTTCCATCTGATCGAGAATAGAAATCACCGCACTCTCATCTTGCATGGTAAGAGCTGTCAGTAGATGACTAGTACTTACATGGTTCTGTCCACGCTCAATAGCCAATTCGTGTGCTTTACGAATTGCTTCTTTTGCACGTGATGTAAAATTATGGAAATTAGGCATAGTAGAATTTTATTAAGAAAATAGACCTGATGTATCTATTATACGTCACCATCAAGTAAATAGAATTACTGTCTGTGTTTATCCAACGGTCAGCTAGTGATACGCGACGTACTGTGTGTATAGTGCAACTAATTTAGTGTTGGGTCAACTCTTTATTGAAGGTATGCATTTTTGTAACATGATTTTCTAAAATATCCACCGCTTTACGTATTTCGCGTGTTGTTGTTTCTTCTCCTAAGGAAAAACGGATAGTTGAAACAGCACGACTTTCGTCACCCGAGACAGCACGCACTACTGTACTACCATCACCACCCGCTCCACTACAGGCGGACTTCGTAGAGCACGCTATGCCAGCAACATCAAGAGAAATAACAGCAAACTCTGTATCAATGCCTGGGATAGATATATTTACGTTATTTGCAATACGGTTTTCTTCTGAACCATTAAGTACAACACCATCAATCCTCAACAGCAAGGCAATCATTGCATCTCGAAGCACGGTTGATTTGTACGCACGCTTTTTTCTATTATCTTGAGCTAACACAAAGGCTTCTACCGCACCAACAATTCCTGCTGTATTTTCTGTCGCTGGACGCAACCCACTTTCTTGAGGACCGCCATACGATACAGAAGTAAGACTCACTCCATGTCGCATCGCAAGCACTCCAACTCCTTTAGGACCATAACACTTCCCCGCATCAAGGGTAAGTATATCTACATGTAAACTGTCCAACTGACATGGTAGCCACAATGGGGCTTGTGCTGCGTCTATATGCACCAAAATACGAGCATCGTGTTGCTTTTCAAAAGCTCGTACAATACGTGCTAACTTCCCCACTTCTTGTACGGTGCCAATTTCACTGTTTGCATATGCAAAAGAAACTATGACAGTATTTTCACTGAGTACTTCTTGCAAAGACGATAAAAGTACCAACCCTTCTTCATCAATCTTTATATATCTAACTGTAACTCCTACTGTCTGAAGGTGTTCAAGTGTCCGAGCTACTGAAGGGTGTTCAATCTGTGTAGATACTACTTCCATGTCTGCATACGCAACACCTTCTGCATGCCGAGCTTCAACAGCTCCTAAAATAGCCAAATTATTACTCTCAGTTCCACTTCCTGTGAACACCACTCCCGTTGGGCGTATCTTAAGTGTCCGAGCGAGCTTCGCTCGTGCTTCTTCAATAGCCCTTCGCGCCTGTACCCCTTCTGTGTGAATAGCACTTGCATTTGCAAACATATCACGCTCGTACGGACGCATGGCATCTAAAACCGCTCTGCGTACTGGAGTTGCAGCGGCATAGTCTAAGTATATGCGTTTTTCTTTAGTTCTCA
>CAZQWL010000060.1:0-4567 GCA_964597225.1 uncultured Candidatus Saccharibacteria bacterium
TTAATCTAATGGAAATGCCATGCTACAAATCGAAAACCTGTCTAAAACCTATTCTAATGGTGTGAAAGCCCTCGATAATATTAAGCTGAATTTACAGAAGGGTGTGTTTGGGTTATTAGGACCGAATGGGGCTGGTAAATCCTCGTTGATGCGTACGATTGCTACCTTACAGCAACCCGATACGGGCATGATTCATTTTGATGGCATTGATGTTTTAAAAAAACCTGATGATTTGCGTTTAACCCTAGGCTATTTGCCACAAGAATTTGGCGTTTATCCTCGTATATCGGCATTTGATTTATTGAATCATCTTGCGGTTTTAAAAGGATTAACCAATAAAAAACAGCGTGTTGAATCGGTAAATAGTTTACTGAATCAGGTGAACTTATATCAAGACCGCAATAAGTCTGTACATTCTTTTTCAGGCGGGATGAAACAGCGTTTTGGCGTGGCTCAAGCATTGCTCGGCGACCCCAAATTAATTATTGTTGATGAACCAACCGCGGGACTAGACCCAGTTGAGAGAAACCGTTTTAACAATTTGTTGGCAGACATAGGGCAAAACAAAGTGGTGATTCTTTCAACCCATATTGTTGATGATGTTGAGGAGCTTTGTTCTCAATTTGCAATTTTAGTGAATGGGCAGATTCGGGTATTTGGAACGCCGTCGGATTACATTATCGCCCTTGAAAATACGATTTGGCAGAAATCAATTGCTAAAAATGAACTGGCTTCTCTAAGTCAGCAATATAAAGTTATTTCTAATAAACTAAAAGCAGGTCAAACTATCGTGCATGTTGAGTCGGAACAAGACTTAACCGAACAAGGTTTTACAAATATTCCAGCGAATCTTCACGATGTTTATTTTGCGACGTTACACCAAGCAAACCAAGCGAAAGAGGGTTAAATTGTGTTTTGGAGTTTAATCAGTTTCGAGTTTAAATACTTTAAAAATCAGCCATCTTCTTACGTCATCGCACTGATACTTTTTCTATTGGCATTTGGAGCGATGGCATCGGTAGTGCACTTTGGTGCTAGTAATGCCAACGTCAACTATAACAGCCCGTTTGCGGTTTCAAAACTGTTGGTGGTAATGTCGTACATTGCGATGTTTACATTGGCTAATTTTGTCGGCATGTCGGCGATTCGTGATTATGAACATCGCATGACTGGGCTAGTTTTCTCAATGCCAATTTCAAAAGGTTCTTATTTATGGGGGCGGCTAGCGGGTGTAATTAGTTTTTCATTGGTGCTTTTTTTAATCGTTCCACTGGCGGCATTATTAGCCGAATATATGCCGTGGATGGATGCTGATAGGCTTACGGAAACCAATTATTCAGCCTACATTTCAACCTATTTAATCTTTGTGATTCCAAATTTTATTCTAGTTAGTAGCCTGTTCTACGCCTTTGCCATTTTTTTCAAAAGCATGAAGGGTATGTACCTTGCGATGGTCGGTTTTTTTGTCTTGAATGTACTCGCGGGTAATTTAATAAAAGAATCCTCACTTGAAGACTGGATGATTTACGTTGATCCATTTGGCATGCATACTTTTAATCAAGTCACTCAATATTGGACAGCTTTTGAAATGAATACTCAAGTTGTTCAGCTAGAAGGTTTGGTGCTGGAGAATAGACTGTTTTGGTTAGCCGTTGCCGCGATGGTTATCTTATTGACACATTTATTGGTTAATTTAAGACAAACACGCAAGGAAAAACAACCTGCTCCAGAGAAGGTTTTAGACATAGAAATTAGCGAATATCAACCCGTTACTCCTAGCCATTCGTTTCAAACAGAATGGACAAAATTGGTTTATAGAACGCAATTTGAAATAGGGCAAATTTTAAAAACGCCGTCTTTTATTATTTTGGTATTATTGATTTTGGCTAACCTGCTGATGATTATTATCAGCCCTAATGCTACCGATAACGAATGGCCGCTTACTCGTACGATGAGTGACTATATTATGGGCTCATTCTCGATACTGTTTTTAATTATCATAACCTATTCTGCGGCAGAATCGGTCTGGCGTGAAAAAGAACTCAGTATCGGTGACATTATCGAAGCCACGCCAGTCAGTAATTGGGCATTGTATTTTCCAAAAGTGATTGCGTTGTTTTTAGTTAGCAGTCTGTTATTATTGGTTGCGGTTATTTTTACCGTGGTTTACCAAATTTCACAATCCTACTACCAGTTTGAATTTGATATTTACTTGCTGCGTCTAGTGTTTATCTTTCTTCTACCAGTTTTAATGTTGAGTAGTTTATCGATTTTATTACAAGTCATTTTGCCTAATAAATATCTTGGCATGTTTGTTTTCACCGTTTATATTATCACCACTCTGTTTTTCAGCTTAATCGGCATCGAACACACCATGTGGGATTTCGGTAGTTTGCCTGATGTGATGTACAGCGACATGAATCGTTTTGGACACTATGTCGAAGCGAATGTGATTTACAGCCTGTATTGGCTAGGGTTAAGTAGTTTATTATTGATACTCGGCTATGGTTTGTATCAGCGTGGCAAAGAATACGCGATTGGTTACCGACTGCGACAACTTCCACGCAATATTGGGCGTGGTGGAATGGTTGGCATGGCATTGAGTATGATGTTATTTGTTGGTATGGGAAGCTACATTCACTATAACACCAAAATATTAAACGACTTTATCAGCATAGATGAAATGACGGATTTACGAGTGGACTACGAGCAAAAGTACAAACCGTATCAAGATCTGCCAATTGCCAAAATAACTGCGGTAAATATCAATGTAGATATCTATCCCGATCAGCGAAAAATCATTGCCAATGGTTATTATTTGATTAAAAATAAGCATAACGAAAATATTTCAAAAATGCTGGTTTATTGGTCAGATAAAAATCAAGTTTCACTAAAAATGGCGGGGGCTAGTTTAAAAGACTATGACAAAACTCATCAAACTGGCTGGTTACATTTCGAGCCCGCATTAAAACCAAACGAAACACGAAAATTAAACTATAAAGTGGTTAGAGAACACCACGGTTTTGTTGATCAAAATGACGACACCACGTTAGTTTACAACGGCACGTTTATCAATAACTTTGAGCTTCTACCACATTTTGGCTATAACCAAATGGTCGAAATTACCAGCCGTAAAGAACGTAAAGAACGCGGCATCGGACCTGCACAACGGGCAAATAAACTGGAAGATAGCACAAAATACCGTGACGCCGCATTCGGAAAATCATCAGACTTTATTGATTACCAAGCAGTTATCTCCACCAGTTTAGATCAAACCGCCATCACATCAGGCTACCTACAAAAACAATGGCAAGAAAATGGCCGTAACTATTTTCACTATAAAATGGATGCACCGATTCATGATTTTTTTGCATTTTTATCAGGCAAATATCAGCTAACCGAAGAAATACATAACGGCGTAAAGGTCGCCGTTTATTACCACCCAGCACACGACATGAATGTACAAAAAATGATTGATGCCGTCAAACTCTCGCTGGATATTTACAGCAGAGAATTTTCGCCCTATCAACACAAACAAGTACAAATTATCGAGTTCCCACGCTATCGTTCATTCGCACAAAGCTTTCCAAATACAGTTCCCTTCTCCGAAAGCATGGGCTTTATTACCGACTTACGAAACGCAGAATCAGACAAGGTCAGCTTTGTCACCGCACACGAAATAGCTCACCAATGGTGGGGGCATCAGATTATGCCAGCCGATGTTCAAGGCGGACAAGTGCTGTCCGAATCGCTGGCAGAATATTCTGCCTACTTGGTTTATCGAGAAATATATGGCGAACATAAATTAAGAATACAACTCAATAGAGAACAGAAAATCTACCTAGCAGGCAGGGACCGAGAAATTCTCGAAGAAATGCCATTAATGAAAGCCGAAAATCAAGCATACATTCACTACTTCAAAGGTGGTTTGGTGATGTATGCGATTGCGGATAGAATTGGCGAAAAGACCTTTCACCAAGCACTAAGAAACCTGTTAGCAGAGTTCAAATTTCAATCTAATCCCTACCCAACAACATTGGATTTAATTCGACACATTAAAGCCGTAGCCAATAAAAAAGACTATGAATTGATAGACGATTTATTTAAAAGAATCACCCTGTTTAATTTAAAAGCAGTTTCTGCCAACGCTAAAAAACTAACCAACGGAAATTACCAAATTGAGTTGATTGTCGAAGCCAAAAAATTCTACGCCGACGGCAAGGGGCAAGAAACCCAAGCCGAGTTAGATCAACCTCTTGATATTGGGTTTTTCATCAAAAAACCAACCGACAAGAGCTTCACGGATGAAGATATTATTAAAGTTGTTAGCAAACGAATTAATCACCAAAAAACTAAACTAACCTACGAAGTAAAAACCAAACCCAACTACGCAGGCATAGACCCCTATCTTAAAATGATAGACAGAAACAGGGAGGATAATCTGGTGGAAGTTGAGTTGGTTGAGTAATTTAGATGCCTCCAATAGGTTAAAACTTAATTCAACGGTATCGGTAGGGGAGTAATAATCTAAATAAACATATAAATCAACAAGGCACCTAGTGCAAAA
>CAZQWL010000061.1:0-4520 GCA_964597225.1 uncultured Candidatus Saccharibacteria bacterium
GAAATAGTACCACGACTTCTATATAACCATGCTCGAAATGCCTTTACTTTTAAAACTATGGTGGTATTGTGACTACCAATGTGAGTTTAAAGGAGAGAGAAATGTTGTTCCAAAAAAAATGGCCCTGCACTCAGTGTAATAAAGGTATCTCCCTTGGTGAGATGCTCAAGAATGTATATGGAAATTTCTGTTCAAAGGAATGCTCTGACAAACGGATTTACGAATTCAGAGCGAATGAACGGAAAAAGAAGAAATAATAACACCCCGTCCATTATTTTGGACGGGGTGAAATTTTATCTACATCTCCATCTCACGTAATCGACCAATACGTTCTTGTGCAGGGGGGTGTGTGTGAAAGAGTCCCCCAATTTTTTTCATTATTCCCTGTTTTTTTCCTTCCTGGAAAGGATCAGAGATAAACAAGTGAGCGGTGGCGTGACTGGCCTTTTTCATGGGGATACCCGCACCAGAAATCTTCTCTAAAGCGGAGGCAAGACCTTCTGGATAGCGAGTAAGGAGTGCTCCTGAGGCGTCAGCCAAATATTCTCGTTTACGTGAGACAGTCATTTTGATAAGCTGTGCTGCTAATGGAGCAAGTAACATCCCTACAATTGCAACAATCAAGAATGCGGGATGTCTATCTCTATTCCCTCCGCCGAAGAACATAGAGCGCATCATTATGTCTGCCAAGATAGCAATAAAGCCCGCAAGGACCACTGTGACAGTCATCACCAACATATCGCGATTACCGATATGAGCCATCTCGTGCGCAACAACTCCCTCCAGCTCATTTCTGTCGAGCATTTGAACAAGACCTGTAGTGACGGCCACCACTGCATGTTCAGGATTCCTACCAGTAGCAAATGCATTAGGAGCTGGGTCATGTACTATATATATTTTAGGCAACGGCAACCCGGCGGTAATAGCTAAGTTTTCTACAATATTATAAAGCTCACGGTTTTCTTCCAATGTTGCAGGTTTCGCATTAGTCATCTTCAGTACCATTTTGTCTGAGAACCAATAACTATAAAAGTTCATTCCAAATGCAAAAATAACAGCTCCGTACAGAATATAAGAGTTACCCATATACCACGAAGCCCCATACCCAATAGCAATAACCATCACTAAGAACACCGTCATAAGCATCCATGTCTTTGCGATATTACTCGTCTGGTGTGTATACAGTGTATTTGATTTCATAGTTAGTTATTAGTTTTGAATATTAATATATAAATTCTACCAAATCCATACTTTTCCGCCACGCAATCAAAGTTTTATATGTTTTCATTTCCTAAAAACTAACTGCTAATAGCTAACGACTAACTCACCAACTTCCTCCGCCACCTCCTCCACTACCACCGCCTGAGGTACCTCCTCCAGAGGATGGTGCAGTACCTGACGAGCTTGCAAATGAACTTGAGAATGCGCCGATGTCTCGAGTAAGGGAGCTAGCGGCGAAAGTGCCATGTGCACTATCTTCGTACCAGTCTGGAGATGCAATAGAAATATCTTTAAAGACCTTCGCCCATTTCTCTTCCACTCCAAGTGCGACTGCGTATGGCAAGTATTGCATAAACAGCTGTGGGCTTTTCTCTGGTGCATCATGAAAGGCAAATCGTTCTTTGTCCGTTACAGACAGAAACTCTTTAAATCCTTTGATATGACGCTTTGCTTTATAACCTTGTACCGTCCTCCTTCGATACACCATAGATGCAAATATTATTCCGACCCCCATCAACAATACAAAGACCAACACGACCCCCAATTCCCCTCCGTACTTAAAGCTCAGATAAATAAGCAACGCTAGAAAAGCAAAGCTTCCGATAACGTAATTTTTCTGCAGTTTAAAAGCACTTTCAAAAAAACCTTGCTCAAGTAAGTCTTCGTTAATAGCGCTTTTCAGGTTCTGCAGTGTTTGGTAGTTCTTTTTTTGTTGGCTTGTGTTCTTCTTCAACTCACCTAGAGATGTAACTTCTCCTTCTTCACCTGTTGGAAAAAGCATCGAGAGTATCTCTTTGTGAAATGACGTCGGTGCATCTCCAGCATCTTGCAAAAGAGTAACCTCATAATCATCCACCTCAAAAAGAAACATGACTTTCTTCTGCGTCTTCTTAATCTTCAAAAATCCTTCTTGCGCCAGATGAAGAATGCCTGCCGTAATATCCTTTGGGTCTAACTTTCCGTCTACAACCACTCCACTATACATAGGCAGTACCCCAGGGTATGGCTCATACTGTGCAATTATTGTATCCTCTGTGTCGTGTGCAGTGTTAAAGCGATATCCTCTATACAACAACCATCCTAAGAAGGTAAACAGAAACGGAACCATACTGATGTAAAATGGAACGCGTTCAATGATATTTTCTTGTATTAATGAGCCGTTGAGTGACTGCGCAATAGTTATACCTTCGCCAGCAGATAAGTTTGAAGAAGTAAATAAAACAATATCCCCATCAAGTAAGATACTGTCACATGCCTTTGTCTCACCTGCCCGTCCTCTATAACATGCCTGTTCATTACGCAATGAACCAACAGGGCCGCTGACAGAAACATGTGTGCTCAACATACTTCCCGGCCAATCATTTCCCGTAGCATTCCAGTATAAATCTGGATTCTTTTCGTCAGTATAGGTAAGCCCACCCGCAACAGAGTATTTTATAACATATGTATGTTCTCCAGTAATAGTACGGTCTGGGTCACCTATTTTTATGTTGATTTCTCCTTCCGACACCTTATCGGTATATTGTGTTGCGTTTCCGTCTATCGTCACCGAAGATACTTCAACTTCGATATATCGCTTCTTATACCAGACAGATGCTTCTTGAGAATGCTCAAGAGGAATGGTGCGGAAAATACCATGACGTTGTGCATCACCAAAGTCATAAATAATAGTCTCCACCACTTCAAAAGTCCCATCTTGCTGTACAGTGATATCAGAAGTAAATTCTTTGATGCTGTCAGCGGCAAACGCGCTTCCTGGCACATACAGGACTAGCAAAGCTAATCCTGCGATATACTGTGCAATTCTAATCATTGTATGATTACTATGAATTTAGAAAGAAACTTTCACTGACTCTTTCTCTTCTGAGCCTTCATCTAATTCAAACAAGTCCATTTCTTTAAAGCCAAACATATTTCCAATGATGTTTGACGGGAATGACTTGAGCTTGATTGCAAGGTCTCGTACGTTTCCGTTATAGAATCGTCGAGCTGCTTGAATCTTGTTTTCAGTGTCTGAAAGCTCTGTTTGTAACTGAGCAAAGTTTTGGTTAGCCTTTAAGTCAGGGTATGCTTCTGCAACCATCATCAGCTTCCCTAATGCATCACCAAGGGTACTTTCTGCTCCTGCCATCGCGGTTATTTGGTCTGGTGTAATGTTTGAAGGATCCACGTTTACCTGTGTTGCAGCAGCTCGTGCTTGTGTCACCTCTTCAAAAACCCCTCGTTCATGTGCTGCATACCCCTTAACTGTCTCGATAAGGTTTGGAATAAGGTCATACCGTCGCTTAAGCTGCACATCAATATCCGCCCATGCTTCTTTTGTTCGTTGGGTAAGTTTTACAAATCCGTTGTATGCACCCACTGCATAAAGTGTAAATACTCCGACTGCTCCTAAAATAATCCACATTGTCATAATAAGTTCAAAATTATTTCCGTATATGTTACCTATAGTAGCACATATACAATTTTATAGCTCAATATCGCACAAAAGCCCAAAGTGATCTGACAAAAATACGGATTCTTTTTTTATAAGAATCGGTTCGTCAAAAATACGCGCTCTCTCCAGAACACTAAATTCATAATCACGTTTTTTGTTGATAAAAATATGGTCAATAGTTTTCGACACTGATGCAGGGAACATTAAGTTTAAAGGGTTTTCTACATCCCACGTAATATCACCATTTGAAATCTCTTCATAGCCTAGTGAAGTGAGTAAATGAAAATTCTCAGGAGCGACTCTGGGGCCAAAGTTAAAGTCTCCAGTGAGAATGGTCGTAACATGGTCATCATGAATCTTCTTATGCAGGTGTTTTATATTCTTATTCCTTCTTCGTACCGTCCGAGGCAATGTCTGAGAATAACTTCCAAAACCACCATACGGAAAATGAGCATTTATTACTTCCACCCCTTGGTACTTTCCTTCTGTAATCTGTATCTTTACCGCACCTTTAGTAACAAGCTTTTCAACACCTGCTGCTTTAAACTTTATCTCCTTTTGTACAGTAAACGGATGCTTCGACAAGATACATAAGCCATTACGCTTCATAATATTTTTATGGTCAGACACATGCATATAAGGATAAACATCTAAAAGCACTCGTAATCGCTCCATATCTTCCAAGCGAAATATCTCCTGCAAGCAAATTACATCAGCTTCAGTGTCTCTAAGATACTGTGGAAGCAACTCTGCGCGTTCTTCCACATACGGCACCACGTCAAAAGAAAGCTTTCCAACTGAAAGCTCCAGAAGTCCCGTATTAAAGGTGAGTATTTTCATAAGTGTTTATAGTAGCAGTAAC
>CAZQWL010000062.1:0-4489 GCA_964597225.1 uncultured Candidatus Saccharibacteria bacterium
ACAATCAAGAGTGCTGTACCACCAATAGCAAGTGATGCTACTCCTGTTATCACCTGCATTCCTACCGGGAATACTGCAATAAATCCAAGGAATCCTGCACCAACAAGTGTAAGTCGTGTGATTACGTTACCAAGGTATTGCGCAGTGTGTCCTCCTGGCCGAATACCGGGGACGAATGCTCCGTTTCGTTGCAAATTCTTTGCAATTTGTTCTGGATCAAACGTCACTGCGGTATAGAAGAATGTGAAGAGGAATACCAAAGTAAAGTACGCAAGTCCGTAGAGAACTTGATTTGCCATAAACTGATTGACCATCGTCAATGCTCCGGGGACCCATGAGAAACTAAACGCTGAAAGAATGTTTAGAATCATTTGTGGGAATAGAAGGATTGAGAGTGCGAAGATAATCGGAATCACTCCAGCCTGGTTCAGTCGTAATGGTAGATATGATTGACTTCCTCCATAGGTCTTTGTACCTCGACTTTGCTTTGCGTAGGTAATAGGAATTGGTCGCTCTGCTTCGGTCATTACTACTACCGCGTAAATGATTGCAAGTCCTATAAACAAGAATCCTACATAAAGTGGTAACTGTGATGGATCAGTAAACCCGAACGCGAGTTGTGACATTGTTTGAGGGATACTCGCAACGATTCCTGCAAAGATAATGATTGAAACACCATTACCAATACCGAACTCAGTTACCAGTTCACCAATCCACATAAGGAGTAGCGATCCTGCAACAATAAGCGTTACGTTGACTACAAACTCAAATGAGGATAGTCCCGAGATAACCCCCTGGCTTTGCAGAAGCGACAGAAATCCAAATCCTTGCAGAATTGCAAGAGGGAGCGTGAGCATACGTCCGTATTGTTGAAACTTCGCTCGCCCACTCTCTCCATCTTCTGAGTACATAGTTTTCAGCGCTGGTGACATCACCGTTGAAAGCTGCATGATGATTGAGGCAGTAATGTACGGCCCCACTCCAAGCATTACAATTGAAAGGTTTGCTAACCCACCTCCAGAGAAGATGTTCAACATTCCCAAGAAATCATTGTTTGAGAAAAATTGTTCTAGAACAATTTGATCAATACCAGGAATTGGTATTGCAGCAAGTGCTCGAAAGACTGCCAGTGCAGCAAGAACAAAGAAGATTCGATTCCGAATAGCTTTGTCGGTGAAGGCAATCTTGAGCTTATGAAAGAATTTGTGCATTTTATAATTTCAGTATTAGTTACTAGTCGATTTTAGCACATAAGAGCACCGAAGGTGCCCTTATGATTTACTTATGCTACTGTCCCCCCTACCTTCTCAATCTTCTCCTTTGCAGTCTTTGAGACTACACAGTCGGTTACGGTAAGCTTAATAGAAAGTTCACCAGTACCAAGAATTTTAACTGCAGGAGCTTTCTTACGACGAGTCGCGATAAGTCCAGCAGCTACCAGAGCTTTTGGATTTACTGCCGCACCTGTCTTAAGACCAGCCTCAAGCGCAGAAACATTAATCACTGTAGGCATTACCTTTTCAGCATTCACTGTTTTTGCTCGGTTTACACCGTGTCCTCGCAGCTTAGGAAGCTTCTTAATTATCTCACGCATTTCTGGCCGAGTACTGTTTCCTGCTCGAGCCGCCTGACCTTTGTGTCCTCGTCCTGATGTTTTACCACGCTTACCCCCACGACCAATTCGTTTCTTGGTCTTTCGTGGTGACGTTGGCTTTAAATCATGTAATTGCATAATAGTTTAGGCTTTAAGTTGCTTAAGTGCTTCTACAGCAGCTTTCGCGTTATTAAGCTTATTTTTCGACCGTGAGAAAATCTTTGCGGTAACATCTTTCACACCTGCGTGTTCAAGTACGGTACGTACTGACGAACCAGCAACAAGTCCACGACCTGGTGCAGGCATGATCATCACTTCACTTGATGCGTACTTTACGTGTACATCATGTGGAATATGACCGTCCTTATTCATAGGTACTGTGATCATGTTCTTTTTAGCATTTGTGATTGACTTCTCGATTGCTAATTGTGTATCACCTGCCTTTCCGACACCGACACCGACACGTCCTTTCTTATCTCCAATTACCATTGATACAGAGAATGAGAATCGTCGTCCTCCAGCCATAACTCGCGTTACACGTCGGATACTTACAATTTTTTGTTCAAACTCTTGTCGAGGGCGTTCTTGTCGTCGTCCTCCACGTCGAGGACGTCGAGGATTACGCTGATTCCGTCGATCACCACCTGTACGGGCACCTGATGTTCGTCCAGGACGAACATCTGTCTTAGTGCTTGCCCCTGAAGAATCTTCTGATTTTTCCTGTGGGTCCGCAGCGGGTGCATCGGTAGAAGCTTCTTTTGCTGGTGCAGTGTCTTTTGACTCTGTTGCAGCTTCTGTAGCCTCAGGTGCTGGAGTAGACTTTGCAGTCTCTTCCGTTGTAGCTTCCTGCTTTGTTTCTTCTGACATATATATTCAGTAATTAATAATTAGATGGTTAGACCAGCATCTCGAGCGCCGTCAGCAACTGCTGCGACTGCTCCCTGATACTTAAATCCTCCTCTATCGAACACTGCAGTGTCGATACCAGCTTTCTTTGCAAGCTCTGCGATTGTTTTACCAATTGCGGTTGCACGTTCAGTTGGGTTTGCTCCTTTTGCTTTTCGTGAGTCGACGCATGCAAGTGTTGCATTTGTCTCATCATCAATAAGCTGAGCGTAGATGAATCGGTTACTACGAAATACTGCAAGACGAGGCTTTGTAGCAGATCCGATAACACGTGAACGAATACGAGCATGTCGACGCGTTCGTGTGCTTTGTTTTTGAATTGTTTTTTTCATACAAACTTGGATACAAGTTTAAGGTAATGAATTTCTTGAAGTACGAGGCGCTCGAGGAAATTTTCTTGAGTCGTACGGATAGTACGGTGAAAGAAAATTTCCGAAGTGCAACGAAGTAATTCTTGAAATTAATGTCTTAAACTGCTTTTTTACCTTGCTTACGGATAATATACTCTCCCTTGTAGTGAATCCCTTTGCCTTTGTATGGCTCTGGCGGTTTCACCTTACGAATATTTGCAGCGAACTGCCCAACTGCGTGCTTGTCTATACCTGTTACTGTCGCAACATTCTTCTGAATTTCTACAGTCATTCCTTCTGGTACTTCCAGAATAACGGGGTGTGAGAATCCAACATTGAGTGTCAGCTTCTGGCCCTGTACATCCATCTTGTACCCAACTCCCTCGATTTCTAACACCTTAGAGAAACCTTCTGTGACTCCCGTGATTAAGTTTCGAGTGATTGCAGCGTATGTTCCCCAGAGAGCATTTGCTGTTTTTGTTTCGTTCGCTGGAGCAAGTGTTATCTCAGTTCCTTCAATTGCAAACGCTACATCTTCACGTACTGGTAACGTAAGTGTACCTTTTGGTCCTTTTACCGTCAGCACTCCATCTGTAAGTGTTACCTCAACACCACTTGGGATTATTACTGGTTGTTTTCCTAATCTAGACATATTACCAAATGATAAAGAGTTGCTCTCCTCCAACATTTGCCTTTCGTGCATCTTCTCCATTGAGGATACCAAGTGGCGTTGAAAGAATCATTTTCCCTTTACCGAATTTAACTGGATAAATATCTGTAGCTTTGATGTACATTCGTCGACCTGGTTTTGAAATTCGTTTTACATCATGTATACGGTGTGAACCGTTTTCGTCGTACTGCAATGTAACCCCCAACTTCTTAGCTACTCCTTCTCCCTTCACTTCTGCTGATACAAGGTATCCTTCTTTCACAAGCTTATCTGCAATTGCATGCTTTAGCTTTGAGTATGGAAGTGATACTTGTTTGTTCCCTACCATTCCAGCGTTCTTAAGCTGGATGATGAAATCTCCTACTATATCGCCTACCATGATGATTTCTTAATACCTGGTATATGTCCTTCGTTTGCCTGCTCTCTGAAACAGATTCGACAAAGATCGAAGTCACGCATGTACCCTCGCTTTCGTCCACAAGACGAACATCGGCGTACAACACGAGACTTGAACTTCGGTACTCGTAGAGACCGAATAATTACTGACTTTCGTGCCATTTAGTTATTTATATTATGGAGCTGTCTCACCGTGAATCGGTGACATGTCCCCCTTGTAATCCCCCAGCACCATTTTTAATTTGTAAAATTTTTTAAAATTAAAAATGGTGCTGGGTTCCACGTATACGATGTATGGTCGCCCATAGCACAAAACACGCCTACTGCTGCAAGTCTTGAGAATCTTTCGATTATCCCGTAACTTGTCTACAACAGTGCGGTCCTTCTTCACCTTTCTATTACAGAATATGTGAGAAATGCGTATATCGCTTCATGCACAAATATAGCAAAATGAGGTGTAAAGTCAATGTTCTAGGGGTTCAGAATTGAATCCTCTGATCTTAAAACCCTTGCATAATCTTATGAATGTTGTACTGTAGCCACAGGAAAGAAATAGTTTTTTGGGAAGGAAAC
>CAZQWL010000063.1:0-4470 GCA_964597225.1 uncultured Candidatus Saccharibacteria bacterium
CAAGTTTTCTAAAGAAGTTGTCGATGGAGAGTGTCTAGTAGAAAATGCGACGTTGCATCGTGTTGGATATGGAAATAAGTTTGATAAGTACCTCCTGCCGTTTGCAGGAGCACGAATTGCTCGAGGACTACAAAAAGAACATGACTATATGTTCAAGTGGGCACTGTTTGCCAGCTACGGGGCAATAGCAGCACTTTTCTCACGTGATAAAAAGAAACTACCACTACTTATTACCTTGGCAGACCAAAAACTTGGAAACATCCCTTGGTATGTACGCTTCTTGCTACGACACATCCTTGGCAATGCCGACCAAGTGTATGCGACTGACACCCGCGAAGCCCAAACAGCCATCACACTCTCTAAGCGTACGACGCTCATTCGTTCTATTGGCTCTGGAGATGCGTTTGCCAACCAGGTCCGCTTCGCGTATAGCAATATGCTGCTTAAGAGAACTGAAAATAAAAATACTGATATTTCATAATATGAAAAAGAAAATACTTATATTCTCGTTGGCGTACTACCCGAAACATATTGGTGGAGCTGAAGTTGCACTTAAAGAAATTACAGACCGATTCTCACCCGAAGAATACGAGTTTCATATGGTGTGTAACAGATTTGATTCGACTCTTCCTAGGGTGGAACAAGTAGGGAATGTGTTAGTGCATCGTATTGGTCTGACGACAAAGTCTCCGACTATGGCAGACTTACGAAAAATGCCACTACATCTAAACAAAGCACTTTATCAATTTGCTGCATACTACAAAGCAAAAAAGCTACACAAGAAGTATCAGTATGATGCTACCTGGGCGATGATGGCACACTCGTGTGCGGTACCTGCTGGGATGTTTAAGAAAGCCTTTCCAGATGTGAAGTACGTACTCACTTTGCAAGAAGGAGACCCTCCGGAACATATCGAAAAGAAGATGGGTGTATTTGGAAATAGATTTAAAGAAGGATTTGAATATGCAGATGCTCTGCAACCTATTTCTACCTTTCTTCAAAGTTGGGGCATTCGCATGGGCTTCAAGGGAGAAAGTGAGGTCATCCCAAATGCAGTGAACACGTCGCACTTCATGCAGGAATACACCGAAACAGAATTAGCTATTGCAAAAAAAGAGCTCGGGAAGAAAAAAGGTGATGTATTTCTAGTGACGACATCACGCTTGGTGCATAAAAATGGGATTGATGATGTCGTTTGGGCAATGTCTGAACTTCCACAGAATGTACACTTTGTTATATATGGAACCGGCCCTGACGAAGAGAAGATTAGAGATATTATCCAGACACTTAACCTCTCTGACCGGGTACATATGCTCGGTCATATCGACCACGCGGTGATGCCGAAGTATCTCAAAGCATGCGATATTTTCATCCGCCCGTCGCGAAGTGAAGGCATGGGGAACTCATTTGTAGAAGCAATGGCAGCTGGGCTTCCAGTAATCGCAACACAAGAAGGCGGGATTGCTGACTTCCTTTTTGATGCAACGCGTAATCCAGATAAGAGAACTACTGGCTGGGCAGTTGATGCTGATGCCGCAGAGCAGATTGTAGAGGCAGTGCAGGATATCATCGACAATCCTGCAAAGGTAGCGGAAGTCACTGCATACGCCAAAGAAATGGTAGTAGAGAAGTATGATTGGGATATTATTGCGAAAGATATGAAGATTAAAGTTTTTGACCCTTTGTTGGGCTAGTGTTCTAGTATAATCGTCTGTATCTTTTTTACGTAAGAAGTGTTTTAGTTATTGTTCATGAGAGATAAAAAATCAGTAGTGGTTATTGGAGGCGGAACCGGGATTTATCCGGTTCTTCGTGGTTTGAAGATGTATCGAGACTTAGACGTCACTGCAGTCATTACTATGGCCGACTCCGGCGGGTCTACTGGTCGACTACGCGATGAGTTTGGACAATTACCAGTAGGGGATGTACGTATGGCTCTGGCAGCACTGTCGGCTGATGTGAATAATCATAGTGAACTCTTACGAGAACTTTTTTTATATCGCTTTGATAAAGGCGAGGGCCTCAATGGACACAACTTAGGTAATCTACTCTTGGTAGCTCTTACCGATATGCTTGGCTCAGAGCTTGAAGCAGTGAAGGCCGCGTCGCGTATTTTACGAGTGCGAGGAACAGTGCTTCCTGTGACGCAAGACCGTGTGCATATCGTTGCAACCTACGACGACGGAGTGGAGGTTGAAGGAGAGCATGATATCGATGAGCCCCCAGAAGAACGATTTGAACACCGTATTACCAACCTCGCTACAAACCCAATTGCCACGATTACCCCTGATGCAAAAAAAGCCATCGAAGAAGCGGATATGGTGGTCCTTGGGCCAGGTGACTTGTATACAAGCCTTATGGCAAATTGCGTGGTGGAGGGAGTGTCTGAAGCAATCCAAGCCTCAGAAGCAAAGTTTGTCTTTGTAACCAACCTAATGACCAGCCAAGGGCAGACTCATGACATGACCGCAAAAGATCATGTCGAGGAGGTGCTGAAGTATGTTGGTCGTGCTCCGGATACAGTAGTGGTAAACACCGCAAAAGTCTCCAAGGAGCTTCTTGACCGATATGCTGAAGCTTTCCAGTATCCGGTGGTGGATGACATGAACGAAGTGGCATGTAATATCGTGCGTGCAGACTTACTCGATGATACTCCAGTAGAGAAAAAGCAAGGAGATGTACTGCAACGAAGCCTCGTACGTGGAGATGCAGAAAAGATGGGGAAGGTATTATATGACTTGTTACAATAGAACTATGAAATATATCTTAGATTTTGATGAAGTGCTGTTCAATACGACTGCTTTAAAAGAAAAAATGGAAGCACTTAACCTTTCTCAAGGAGAAAGAGGCCTTGATGTATTTGAAACAATACAAGAACAAGACCCAGAGTTTGATTTTGTCTCTTTGGTATTTTCTGGAGCTCTTGAGTTTATTCAAAAATACGGTGATACATGTATCATCGTATCTTCCGCCTCAAGCGAAAAAGCAGAAAATAATACTGATCTAGAAAAACAAATTGCATTCCAAATGGAGAAAATCACACGTTCGGGTGTAACAAGCTACGTACCTGATGTACGAGTCGTAGGAAAAGAAAAGTCAGAAGCGCTGGCAGAACTGAAAGTGGAGTTTGGTGATGAACTAATTTTTGTAGATGACCGACAAGGATATGTCAAAGAAGCTCGAGAGCTGGGTATTGAAAGTGTATGGATGGATAGAGAAGGTAAAGGACATATGACTAATACTGAAGGAGTACCAACGATGCTGGAGTTTCCCCGGGTGGGAAGTTTCAAAGAATTTGCAAAGTACGCTAACTCATGGGAGAAAAAAAACTAAACAAGAATATACTCATCGCTACAGGTCTGTATCCTCCAGATATTGGGGGGCCTGCTACATATGTACGGATGTTAGAGGAGGAACTTCCGACAAAAAATATTGGATGTACGATTGTACCATTTACACATATTCGACATCTCCCTAAGGTGATACGGCATGTTGTATACACATGGAAACTTATAAAACAGGTGCGGTCCGCGGACGCAATATATGCATTGGATCCTGTAAGTGTGGGGGCGCCAGCATTTTTGGTAAGTATGATATTTCGGAAGCCATTTTTAATACGTCTGGGTGGAGACTATGCCTGGGAACAAGGGCAACAACGATTTGGATTAGAAATGCTACTTGATGAATACACAGTGGATAAAAACTCTGCACCATGGCAAGTGCGCACCCTTGCCATGGTGCAGAGTTTTGTCGTACGACGCGCAGCGAAAGTTATTGTCCCAAGCACTTACATGAAAGGTGTTGTTGAAACATGGGGAGTTAAAACAGAACGAATTACAGTGATTTATAGTGCATTATTCCCACTTGAAGTAACTCAATCACATGAGGAATTACGAAAAGAGTTTGGGTACACCGGCCCGGTGCTACTTACCGCGGCACGCTTAACCCCCTGGAAGGGCATAGATACAGTACTTGAAGTTTTTGTATCAATTTTGAAATCACATCCTAACGCAAAATTTGTCATAGCGGGAGATGGCCCACAAAAAGAATTATTAGAGCAAAAGACGAGTGACTTACATATTTCTACATCAGTCATTTTCACTGGACGTTTGTCTAAGGAAGAGCTTGGTAAAAGAGTTAAAGCGGCAGATGTCTTCGTTCTTAATACAGCCTATGAAGGTCTGTCTCATCAGTTACTTGAGGTGATGGATATTGGTGTACCGATAGTGACTACAGAGGTAGGAGGGAATCCGGAACTTATTCAAAAAGATGTTTCAGGATTTTTGGTCCCATGTAATGACGTCAGTGAACTTGTGGAGTCTATAGAGAGGTTGCTTGCAAGTGAGGACTTACGGTCACGTTTTGCTACACATGCAAAAGTGCGTACAAAGAATTTTAATAAAGATGAAGTCGTCGAACAGTTTGTAAATATGTTGGATATAGATATATGGAAAAAGAATTAAATATACT
>CAZQWL010000064.1:0-4463 GCA_964597225.1 uncultured Candidatus Saccharibacteria bacterium
AGTCTCGAGCTTTACTGAAGGTGCAGCATTGAGTCTTATTGGTACAGTGTCTGCTACAAGTAGAGCGGTTATTCTTTCTGAGGTACCTGGTCGCGTGACAGCAGTACCTGTTAAGCTTGGAGATACTGTGGGTTTGGGACAAAAAATTGCTCAACTAGAAAATTCCTCCGCGTATGCATCGCTACTGCAGGCGGAAGGTGCATACGAAGCAGCACTCGCATCATCGCAAGTAAGTGATGTTTCCGTTGTACAAGCTCAAAATGCACAAAAAAGTGCACAAGATGGTGCTGTAAATACATACCGTACAACATATACTTCCGTAAGTAATATTATCCTCAATACATTGGATGTTTTCTACAGTGATCCTGAGTTTTCAACCCCTGGAGTAAAGATAAAAACTGGACAAACAAATTTTTTGAATGCAGAGCGTGTCGCTTTTAGTGAAATATTGACTCAATGGCAGCAAAAAAGTGTATCTTTAGGCATCTCCGATGACTTGTCGACAGCACTAGAAGAAGAGAAACAAAATATAGTACGTGTTATACACATGACGGATGTATTCATTTCCGCGGTGAATACGTCAGATAATACTGATACCCTCAACGGTTTACCTCTGGCATCATATGCATCTTCATTACACGCTGCCAGAACGTCACTTAATGCATCGCTTGCGTCTGTAGAAGCCGCATTACTTGCTTTGCAAAATGCAGAGGATTCTTTGGCAAAGGCTGTGTTGGCTGGTAGTGGTGGGTCTGTGTCTATCGCTAGCGCACAAGTAAAACAAGCCCTTGGCTCACTTAAAGCTGCCCAAGCGAATTATAATAAAACAATTCTACGCTCTCCCATCGCTGGAAAAATTAATTCTTTAGACGTTCAAGCGGGCGACCATGTAACCTCTTTTCAAAAAGTTGCTGAAATTGCAAACAACAACGTGTTAGAAGTTACTGCATATGTAGGGCAGACAGATAGAGAAATACTAAGCGTACAGCAACAGGTGCGTATTGATGGGGTTGCTGATGGTGTGATAAGTACAATTGCTCCAGCAGTTAATCCTTCCACTGGCAAAATAGAGGTAAAGATACAAACAACATCAACAGAGTTGGTAAATGGTTCTACGGTATCTATTATGGTAATGGGTCAAGCAGTTGAGCCATCTGTAACTCAGTTCATGCAGGTTCCTCTAACTGCGGTGAAATTTACTGCGTCTGCCGGAGTGGTGTACAGCATCCAGCAAGGTGTTCTTGTAGAACATTCTGTTGAGATTGGTCCTGTACGAAATTCTTTTATTGAGATTACCTCAGGCATTACTTCCGATATAGAAATTGTTTCTGATGCACGTGGTCTTAGTGCTGGTGAAGAAGTAAGGCGTATTGAGGAATAAATTATATGTGGGAATTTTTCATAAAACATAACAAATTTAGTTATTTATTTCTTGTAGCACTCCTTGGGTTTGGGCTGTATAGTATGCTTACTATAGCAAAGGAGTCTTCCCCTGAAGTGCAGATACCTGTGGGAGTCGTATCTACTGTGCTCCCCGGGGCATCTGCAGCAGATATTGAATCGTTGATTACTAATGAGATTGAGCGAGGTATCTCTGGAACTCTTGAAAATGTTAAGACTATTACTTCATCATCACGTGAAGGTGTGTCAACAGTTGTTGTTGAATTTGAGGCAAATGCTGATGTGGATGAATCCATTTCAGACTTGAAAGATAAAATCGATCAGATACAACCAGATTTGCCAACTGATGCGCATGATCCTATGGTATCGGAAGTAAATTATGTTGATCAGCCAATTATGACCATTGCCATTTCTGGCGATCGTAGTGATTTTGCATTTACACAAATTGCAGATGAATTTGAAGAAGTAATTGAGAAGATTTCAGGTATTTCACGAGTTGAAAGCAACGGAGTACGACAACGGGAAATTTCTGTCATTATTGATGAAGCAAAACTACAAAGCTATGACCTCTCGCTTTCTACCGTTACTAATGCACTACGTACTGCAAACCAGACGTTGCCGATAGGAAAAATTGAAAATAATGGAGTTTTGTATAACGTTGCACTTGAAGGAGATATTGAAAATGGTACGCAGATTGAACAAATTGGTATTGCAATGCATGGGGACCAGCCAGTATATATTCGTGATATAGCAACTGTTGTTGATGGTTTGGAAGCACCAACACTCTATACTCGCTTGAGTGTAGAAGGGCGTCCCTCAGAAAATGCGATTTCTTTTGATGTCTATAAACAACGTGGAGGAGATATTATTGTAATGACCGACGCCGTAACTGAAAAAATACATCTACTACAAAACAAAGGCCAAATGCTTGAAGGGTTGCACGTAGATGTAGTTCTTAATGCAGGTGATGATATTAAAGAGAGTTTGACTCGTCTGACGCTTTCAGGATTGCAGACAGTCCTTTTGGTGGTATTGGTACTCATTATTGCAATTGGATGGAGAGAGGGTTTGATTGCAGGGGTCTCTATCCCGCTTTCATTTTTGTTTGGTTTTATTGGATTGTATCTATCAGGAAACACGATAAATTTCTTGAGCCTTTTTGCGCTTATTCTTGGTATTGGTGTGTTGGTGGATTCCGGTATTGTGATGGTCGAGGGTATCAACAGACGAATGAAAGATGATCCTACTATTGATAAACAACAGGCTGCGCTTTTGACCATTCGCGAGTTTAGCAATCCGTTGATTGCTGGAACCCTCACAACCGTATCAATGTTTGCAGGGTTGTTTGTGGTAAGTGGGGTTACTGGGCAATTTATCTCTGTAATTCCATTCACACTTATTTTTGTATTATTTGCATCACTCTTGGTGGCTCTGGGGATACTCCCGCTTATTGCGTCTACTTTTTTACGTCGAAGGAGTGCATCAAAAATGGAAAAGAAGCAAGTTGAGTATTCACATAAGCTTGAGTCTTGGTACCGGAGCAAGCTGGAACTCATTATTGGAAATAAAAAACGTGAACGAACATTTTTATGGCTGATACGTCTGGCGTTAGTATTGGCTTTGATGCTTCCTGTCTTTGGAGTGGTAAAGGTGGTTTTCTTTGAACAAAGTGATGTTGATTATCTCATTGTTGAAGTTGAGTTACCTGAAGGTTCGACTTTGAATGCTACTGATATTTCAGTGCGCCGCGTTGAAGAACTTTTATATTCTGAAGAGAACATAGATTCCTTTTTGACTATCGTCGGTGCGGGGAATGACTTTGGATCAGGAGGCCAAAATGAAAAATTAGGTAATATCTTTATAACACTGAAAGAAGACCGTGATCAGATCAGTACGGTACTACTTGAAAAAATCCGAAAAACATTTGAAGTAATTGATGATGTTAAAGTCACCATTATTCAGCCAAGTGATGGGCCGCCAGCTGGCTCTCCTGTGAGTATGAAATTTAAAGGCTCAAACATGACAGAGCTCACTGAAGTGGCCAACAAAGCCGCGTTGATACTGAAATCAATTAAAGGCTCAGTAAATGTTCGTACTAGTGCAAATGATAATAGCACCGAGTTTGTCATAACACTCGACAAAGCAAAAGCAGCAGCATACGGACTTAATCCTCTTACAGTATCGTCGATATTGAGGACTGTGGTGTATGGACAGGAAGTTACATCACTTACTACACTCAAGGATGATGTAGCTATCGTATTGAAGTTCAATGCTACCAATAAAGCTCATCCTAAGCCAGAAGAAGTTCGAGATCTGACTATAGATTCTTTAACACGAATAAGTCTTCCTACACCCACAGGTGCCACAGTACTTCTTTCCTCCTTGGTTGAAGTATCTTTACGTGAATCAAGTGCGGTGATACGACACGAAGATGGTCAGCGTATTGTCACACTTTCTTCCGACATTACCTCTGAAGGTAATGCCCAAGAGATACAGTCAAAGCTTACTTCCAGAATTGAATCTGAATTACATATACCAGCCAGTGTCAGTATCGCAGGAGGAGGGGAGACTGATGAATCAAATAAATCATTCATTGAACTATTCTTGGCGTTGATTGTGGGAATGGTACTTATGCTTGCGGTGTTGGTGTTGCAGTTTAATTCCTACATACACACAAAACATGTTTTATCTATTTTACCGTATTCTTTAATTGGAATTATGGCGGGGCTCGCTCTTACTGGTAATGCACTTTCATTCCCTTCAATTATGGGATTCATTGCTCTGTCTGGAATTGTGGTAAATAACTCAATTCTTCTTATTGATATGATGAATGCAGATCGACGACGTAATCCTGAGAAGGAAATACGTGATGTGGTGATAGACTCCGCAGTAAACCGACTGCGACCAATTCTGCTTACAACAATAACGACAGTCATTGGTATGATACCTCTTACCTATGCAGATGATATCTGGGCACCACTTGCATATGCGTTGATGTTCGGCCTTGCATTCTCTGTTGTTATTACATTGGTACTGGTACCTATAGCGTACGATAGACGTCC
>CAZQWL010000065.1:0-4330 GCA_964597225.1 uncultured Candidatus Saccharibacteria bacterium
TGGCTCCTCTACTGGATCTTCTGTTTCTGGAGCAATAGGTTCATTTGGATTTTCAATAACTGGATCTTGAGGTGACTCTTCAGAAGGAGCGATAACAGTAATATGCAGACGTGCAACGTCAGTTGTTCCACCTTCAGTAAGAGTGTACCCGATTGAAGTAATTTCACTTTGACCGGGCTGGAGATAGCTAAAGTCATCATTTGTCTCAAAGTAGAATCTTCCATCTACATCAATATTGAAGATTCCGCCATTATCTCCTGGTACATCACTACGATCAAGTACTGACAATACTGATCCGCTACCACTGTCATTAGTCATGACATTATACTGATATACCGGAACACCTGGTAGAGTAACATAGTAATCATTCACTGCAACAGGCGCATAATCTCCAGGTTCTGGTTCTGGTTCTGGCTCCGGCGTTGGCACAGGATCAGGTGCAACATACTCAGACAAGAATTCGTCAGCAACCCATCCATTTGCTCCTGAACTAAACTGCACGTATATCCAAACGTATCCTGCAACACTAACTGCTGTATGATTTTGTACGATACCTATGGCTCCTGTTTCTTGGATACCAACCACCGCTCCATGTGCAGTGCTTCGTACATTGAGTCTGTCGTTTGTCACAACTTGGTCTCCTGTACTAAAGTCACTAAGATTTCCTGTTGGGGGGAGTTCGGGGTCTGGGACAGGAGTAGGAACTGGTACAGGAGGAACAGGATTCTCATTCTGATAATCTAATTCATTCCAAATATAATCAACAATAGTTTGGTAGTTATTTCGCACGACTGGTTCAATAGAACTTGGGACTTGGAACGTATCAGGTGCTTTTTCCCCATACATTCCCATATATGTCACTAGGCTTGCAATAAAGTATAGTGTAGGTCTTCCGTGTGGAGCATCGTCTTCATACAACTGGGCAGATGATAACTGATTTGCAACAGTCTCTGTTAGAACCTTACTCACAATAGATCCTACAGGGATCATCCGGATATTTTCATTTGGGCGAGCGTCTTGTAGCAATGTAAGATATGTATCCCACCATTGAACCCATTCATGTTGCGTGTAGTTATTGTATGTCGCAAATTCTGAAGCACTTGCTGGGAATGAATCAACATACTGCCCCATATCTGGCCAATTTTGATACACAATAAAATCTATATCAGCTTCTCTGTTAGCAACCCAATCAATCACTTCTAGTGTTGCTTCGACAGGAGATCGTGGGTCATCATAATATGGAGCAGTTGGCTCTTGCCATTGAATAAAGTTTGCAGGAGTAAACATAACTGTCGTGAAGTCAGCAGAAGCAAAAGAGCTACCTGATCCAGAGTCCCACACATGTGGAACATCATCAAAGTCCCAACTGGAATCAGGAGGCAGTGTGTTGGCATGAGATGTCATAAATCCATATTGACCATCAACCGCATATGTATTTCCAGCTTCTTGTGCAAGTGCATTCAGCCAGTGTGGTACCGCCAACTCTTCTGTAAATGGTTGGTTAGCAACATGTTCATGATTAATCAAACTGTGCCCAAATATATAATTTCGTACATTTTTAGTAAGAGTATCTATAGGATCAGGAGTCGGCGTTGGCACAGGATCAGGTGCAACATACTCAGACAAGAATTCGTCAGCAACCCATCCATTTGCTCCTGAACTAAACTGCACGTATATCCAAACGTATCCTGCAACACTAACTGCTGTATGATTTTGTACGATACCTATGGCTCCTGTTTCTTGGATACCAACCACCGCTCCATGTGCAGTGCTTCGTACATTGAGTCTGTCGTTTGTCACAACTTGGTCTCCTGTACTAAAGTCACTAAGATTTCCTGTTGGGGGGAGTTCGGGGTCTGAAGGAATAATAGTAACGTCTAATTCCATGGTGCTGCCATCTTCAAAATATAATATTTCAACCGCATACATATAATCTGAACCATCGGGTCCAACCACTCGATACCCAACACCCTCAAGGGTAACAGTGTAGTCTGATTGACTCCCACGCAACATCACAACATCTTCATCAGCACCTCCGTTTATTCCGTCATTACCCTCCCCTGGATATATTACATCCTCTCCTGCACCTCCCATAATGAAGTCTTCTACTATCGTGCCCGACAACACGTTGTCAGAGTTTGTACCAATGACTGTTCTTCCATTTTGGAATTCAGTTCCTGATCTATCTTCCCACCAGGCACCGTCTTCACTATTTTTATTAAATAAATACTCAGACCTAGGAGTACTATCTTGCAAACTCGCAAGCAACCCCCAAGAACCATATGCACTTACTGCCGATACATCAACAAACTGCATAAATGGACCACTTCCATACTCTTGCCATGTTTCATAGCTTTCTGCGTAAACATCTGCCATTTGCTGACTTCTAACAAAAGATGCCAGATGGTCCTGCAATGCTTCTATCTCATCCTGCTCTAAATCTGTACCTGCACTGTGGTGGACATGCTGTCCTCCCTCATATGAAAGTAAGTCAAGATTATAATTATCTGCAATTGCTTTTTGTGCATTAAATTCATCTCCATTTTGAACCGCTTCTATTAGCAAATCTCTATGGTAGTTATTTTCATCAATGTTTGGATTATTAATTGCCTCCAAAAGTGCTGCTCGGGTTGAGTCGTCTGTAATAGTCTCCGCTCCGAAATAAGTGGTGACTGCAATTGCATCAAAGTACTCTACTGGCTCATGGTACTCTCCTGGATTTGACTGCTCCCATAGTGGGGCAGTCAAAATTTCTTCTGTAAAATATGGGATTGGTGTAAATGCACCAGCTACTCGTTTCAGTCTTTGTTGCGTTTGGTTTGCAAACACCGATGTCCATATCTTCATCACCTCCGAAGCTCTCTGTCCGTAATAATTTAACCAAGCTGTTCCACCTGTGACTCCGTATGCCTCTTCTGCATACCGTACTGCATCATGTGTTTGCGGAAATATAAAATTCCAAACTTCGTTGGAAAGTTCTACATGTGCAACTAAATCTTCGTCCAAATTAGCCTTCACATATTCAGCAAAAGTACGAGAAAAATTATCATTTGTATTGAAAGGTATGTTGAACCAAGGGTCAGCTCCAATTTCGTTTGCGAGTTCTACCATAACTGACACTGGGACCTGCTGTGTCCATGTATATGTTTCTTCATTTGAATATTCAGACCATGTGCGTACCTGAGAACCATTTGTTCCCATCCAGTCCATGAATCGAACCATACGAACATCCTTTACAATATCAATCCATTCTGGATTAAATATTGCACCAGCGTTATACAATGAAAGATTGTCTTCTTTAACAATAACAATGTCATTGATGTAAGATCCTGTATTGTTTGGATCTGTCTCCACAATATCCACAGAGAAGGTAGAACCATCGGTATTGTCAAAAAGGATTCTTCCTGGTGTTTGCTCTAGGATAGATACCCCACTCATTAAAATTGTTCCCTGTCCTTTGTATGTAAGAACATAGCGTCCGCGACGGCTTTCTTCTTGTCCATATTCATTATTACTTGACCAGTCCCAAATAGTACCTATGTGACTTACATTAGAAGGAATATATGTTGGCCAGCCATGCTCATCAAAAACACCTGCCGCTTCAAGCTCTTCGGTTTCTACACCTCCAAATTGATTTGGGAGATGCCCAATCCATGTACGTGCAGTTTTAAAAATATTAATAAATGGCATTTGTACACTCCAGTCTTCAACTCCGTTTAACCCCAACGCCAAACTTGGGTCAGACAACCCCTGTGGGTTATCAAGTGTAGGATATGACAACGAGGAAGTATCAATTCCTAAAACCTCCCCGTTAGGCACATTCTGCATTCGATTTATGGTTTCTTGCAAATGGTCTATCGTTCGAGATAAATCTTCTACTGAAGATGCATGTGCAATAGGTGTTTGGACTAAGGATACCTGCACTGCAAGTGAAAGTATTATACATTTTTTAATAATCGACATATATTATGAATTAAGCTTATATACAGCAAAAGGAAATACCACGAGTGGTATTTCCTCCATTTAATTACATTATACATATATATGACACTATTTTTGTATTAAAAATGTCATTCTGTGTATAGTTCGATTGTTTACAGAATTAAACATTATGTGTAATTATAGATTACATATATACGACATGATTCCAGACTGAGGATTGCATAAGAGTGTCGTGCAACACCACTTACTCACAAGTCACTTAGTACATTATTTCGCTACCGCCCACATTCTACTAAGCACCTTCGACCTCGCCTCGCGGTTCGTCGTTCCTCCTCACAGCGCTCCGGCTTGGCAAGAGGTCGAAACTGCCTCAAGGCAGTTTCTAAAT
>CAZQWL010000066.1:0-4301 GCA_964597225.1 uncultured Candidatus Saccharibacteria bacterium
TTTGTCCGTCAATATAGGAGATATTATTCGGGGTATTTTTCATAACGTTAATACCAAACTTTATTTTATAAAGTTGCAAACTTCAACCCAGCCACTTCTGAACTGCAGAAGACACAACATCCACACCTCCATCCCCAACCCACACAATACTCTCATCCTTCTTCAGCCAGCCAATTTGTTTTTTTGCGTACTGCCAATTCTTCTCTACAAACTTTTGCAAGAACGTTTCTTCATCAATCTCGTTATCATACAGCTCAAGTGCAAGAGTGTATTCGAAGCCAATTTCTTTAAGCCTTTCTCGAGTCACTCCATTTGCAAGAAGTTCCTCGATTTCTTTCATAAATCCTGCTTCTAACCACTGCTGCGCTCGCTTTTTAAAGCGTGCACGAAGTTCCTCTTTCTCGCGCTTAATTCCAATAGTGAGCACGTCATAATGTTCTTCTGTGGGAATGATGGGTACCTTACCTAGCACTGCAACAACTTCAAGTGCACGTACAAGTCTGCGGCTGTTTTCAGGGTCGATGGTTTGTGCACGTTTTGGGTCACGTTCACGTAGTTCATTGAATAGTTCCTGGGCACTCATCTGTTCCAGTTTTTCTCGTAGTGCTGGATTTGGAGGGACCTCAGGAGTAGTAATGCGACCAAGAAGAGTATCAACATAAAAGAAAGTTCCACCAGCAACAATAGGGAGCTTACTCCGAGAAATTATGTCATCGATTGCCGATGAAGCGTCACTTTTAAAGTCTGAAGCATTATAAACATCCATGGGAGGAATCATGTTGATAGTGTGGTGCGGGATGCCTTGCATTTCTTCAGGCGTAATTTTACCTGTACCAATAGTGAGCTCTTTGTAGACCTGTCGGGAGTCAGCAGAAATAATCTCGCCAGAAAATTCTTTAGCAAGCTTGAGGGATAGAGATGTCTTTCCAGAAGCTGTCGCTCCTAGGATGACGAGTACTTTTGGTTTCATAGTCTGCATGTGTGCCTCGGGAGGGGGTCGAACCCTCATGGATTGCTCCACACGATTTTGAGTCGTGCGCGTATACCAATTCCGCCACCGAGGCAATGTCCAAGAGTGTACCAGAAAATCAGTGAGTTATAAACACCGTACGGACTAAGAGGGTGTGTTAAAATAACAACAACGAGACCTCATTTGGGGTACTAACTCGGTTTTATTGTATTTAGATATGTCATTTCAAGGTGATTCAATTTTTTGGGTAGAAGTAGGGAAGATTGTTCCTAATCCGTTTCAACCACGGAAGGAATTTAATGAAGACAGACTCAAGGAGCTTGCGGAGTCTATTCGCATGTACGGTATTTTACAGCCACTTACCGTCACCCGAAAAGAAATACAAGAAGAAAGTGGAGCGTTTCACACTGAGTATGAGCTAATTGCTGGAGAGCGACGATTGCGTGCTTCGCGTTTGGCTGGCCTTGAGCAGGTTCCTGTTATTATTCGCTCAGGAGAAGACACGGAACAAGAAAAACTGGAACTGGCAATTATTGAAAACCTACAGCGTGAAGACCTTAATGCTGTAGATAGAGCACTGGCTTTTAAACAACTTGCAGATGTATTCAAATTATCTCATGAACAAGTAGGAAAGAAGGTTGGGCGTTCTCGTATGTACGTCTCAAATAGTATTCGATTACTAGGGCTACCTGAATGCATTCTTAATTCAGTTAGTTTGGGGGATATCTCTGAAGGACATGCACGGACGCTCTTAATGCTCAAAGACCGTCCAGAAGAACAAGATGTAGTATATCGAGAGATACTCCTTAAAAAGCTCTCAGTACGCGAAGTAGAGCGTATCGCACGTAAGATAGCTACCGATAAGGTACGAAAGAAGAAGTGGGAAAATACTGATGCTCACCTCATTGATATAGAGCGTGCATTTACCAATACACTGGGTACACGAGTGCAAATTGCGAAGACTGATTTTGGAGGGAAGCTCACTATTGATTATTTCTCCGATGAAGATTTGCAAAAGCTGTTGATACTGATGCAGTCAGAAGGGAAGAAGCTCCGAGAGGTAGAAACAGGGGTAAAGAATATAGAATCAGACACACCCCAAACGGTGATTCAAGATATGTCACCAGAGGCAGCAGTGCTCGCGAAGCTTTCTGTAGCAACACCCCTTGAAGTAGTGAATGATACAGGGCATAAGGTGGAAGAAGAATCAAAAGAGGTTGTTGTTGAGGATGTAGCTACCGATGTTTCGCTTATTCACGCACAAGAAGAGACACAAGACGCATTGCAGAGTATCAGTACAACCCCCATACAGGAAGAAAATCTTGTTGCATCTCAAGAAATAGACAAAGCTACTCCTGATAATTTAGAAGAAGCACCTAAGCAGAAGATGCCGTTGTCAGAGAGTGAAGAAGAAAGACTGCCAATTAATTTAGAAAGTGAAGAATTTGCCTTTGTACGGAAGCATAGTGAGGAAGCTCGTAAAGAAGATTTAGTTGTTCCTTCGGACTATGAAGAAAAAATGTTCCAAGAGCACTCAGATAAAAAAGAAGAACTCCAAGAACAGCCGGAACAACCAGTGCAAGAAAACCAAATGCCAACTACAGAAGCAAAGACATTTCCTGTAGTAGATGAAGTAGTGGTAAAAAAGGAAGAGCCTGCAGAAGAAGATAGGGATTTGTACTCTATGAAAAATTTTACATTGTAGGATGATGCGTAATACAAAAAACCGGCACTGTGGTGCCGGTTTTTTGTATTACTTCTCCAGCTCAGCAAGTGTCGCTTTTATTCGCCTCTTGGCTACAGACGTCCGTGCCATTTGTACCCATTTATGTGATGGTTGGGCACTTTTTTTCGTATCAATCTCCACAATGTCTCCGTTTTTAAGTACTGTGTCGAGCTGAACAAGCTTTTGGTTTACCTTTACCCCAGCGATATGGTTACCTACTTCTGAGTGAATGGCGTAGGCGAAGTCTATAGGTGTCGCGTCGGTAGGAAGGTCGATTACATCACCTCGGGGGGTAAACACAAAGATACGGTTACTGAAAAAGTCGGTACGCATATCGTCTATAAATTCTTTACTGGTAGTATCATCTTCAGTATACATTTCACCAATTTGTTGTATCCAGTTTGGAATTTTTTGTTGAGGAGGGATGTCTTTAGTTACGTCGAGGTCTTCTTTGCTGGTATTATTTCTCCAAGCAAATGGTCGGAAGAGTGAAGGTACCAAATTTCCAAACCATGATCCAGTATTCTCGGTACCTGTGGTTGTGTCTTTGTATATTAGGTGAGCCGCAACTCCGTATTCTGCTTCATGATGCATCTTTTGTGTACGTATCTGTATCTCTAAAATGGTGCCGTGTTGGGTGAATACTGTGGTATGAATAGATTGGTAACCGTTTGGCTTGGGAAGGTTGATGTAGTCTTTGATGCGCTTTGGCATAGGTTGCCAGACACTGTGTACGATACCCATTGCACGATAGCAATCTTCGACTGTGTCGACAACAATACGCATTGCCATAACGTCGTAGACATTATCAATATCCCAGTCTTTACGCTTGAGTTTATGGTATAAGCTATAGAGACCTTTTACCCTGTATGAAGTATTAAAATTAGTGAGGCCTGAGTCAGCAAGTTTCTTTTGAAGTGTGCGTCGCTCTTTCTCTAAGAGTGTATTGGATTTACCAGTACGTATTTCAAGAAGGTCGCAAACTTTTTTATACTCTTTTGGATATACATACGGAAATGCAAGGTCTTCCAGTTCCTTTCGAATTAACCCCATCCCAAGACGATGGGCTACCGGTACATAGATCTCAAGTGTTTCAGTGGCAATCCTCAATTGTTTATCCTTTCCAACATGCTCGAGGGTTTGCATGTTGTGCAGTCGGTCTACAAGTTTCACAATAAGCACACGAATGTCCTGGCTTGTCGCAACAAAGAGTTTTCGCAGACTCTCATTATGTCGATCGGTACCGTAGTATCGTACTGAGCTTAGTTTTGTAACTCCTTCGACAAGAAAAAGTATCTCTTCTCCAAATTCTGTTCGAATATTTTCGGAGGTTATATCGGTGTCTTCAATGGTGTCATGAAGTAATCCAGCAGCAACGGTATTGGGCCCCATGCCCATCTCCGCAAGATGTAACCCTACATAAAAAAGGTGCGTAACATAATCCTCCCCAGACTTACGTTTTTGTCCAGTATGAGCTTTCTTGGTATACTCGTACGATTTTTCTATGAGACACTTGTCTGAATCGGTGGGATTGTGCAGTTTCACGATGATGTCTTTGGCGGTGATCATTTTTTAATTCTACGCTTCCTAGATGGATGTGCAAGA
>CAZQWL010000067.1:0-1491 GCA_964597225.1 uncultured Candidatus Saccharibacteria bacterium
GTAGTAGTGTGGAGATAAGAAAGTGCCTCAATGGCACTTTTGTGGGGAATCGAAGCCTTTGTGAGATATTTCTAGAGCGAAGCGATAAGAAATATCCACAAACAGGTACCGAACTCGTAGAGTTCGATTCCCTACAGAAATTGTACAGAATATTACCTCTATATCAGTATCTTGCATATTTGCTACAATACACCTATGGCAAAATTATATTTTTCATATGCTGCAATGAATGCGGGTAAATCGACAGTGCTACTGCAAGTTGCACATAACTATACAGAACGGGGTATGTATCCGTATCTTCTTAATACTGGCAAAGATAATCAAGGGAATGAAGGCCAAGTATCTTCACGCATCGGTATTGCAAAGAAAAGCGACATGTTTTCTAAAGAAGAAGATTTATTTTTAAAAATAAAAGAAAAACATTCATGGCAAAAAATCGACTGTGTGCTTATAGATGAAGCGCAGTGGCTTTCGGCGAAGCAGGTGTGGCAACTATCTCAAGTGTCTGATGAGTTGAAAATACCGGTAATGTGCTATGGGTTACGTACTGATTTCCAAGGGAAGTTATTCCCAGGTTCGCAAGAGCTCCTTGCAGTTGCCGATGAGTTGCGTGAAATTCGTACTATCTGTAAGTGTGGTAAAAAAGCTACTATGAATATTCGTTTAGACAGTGAAGGTAATCCAGTTCAGGATGGTCCACAGAACCTTGTGGGAGGAAATGAAACGTACGATACTGCCTGCCGTAAGCACTGGAAGAAGATGGTTGGATGGAAGAAAGGTTAACTGTAAACAAGTTTTCTTTCTCTGCATTCGTACTACCTAACAGCAAGCTTTTAGGTAGTACTCATGGGTGAAAGTAAGAAGTTTTTAAAAAGCAAAAGAGCCCCGGCTGAGGGCTCCCTTGCAATGTGTGATGGGAAATAGCGTAGAGATTACTCTCTGATATTCCACATAGCGTAATACCTCCGCTACAACTTCAGTATACCATGGTGTTTGTAAGACTGTTTAAGTAGATGTGGGTATAAAGAAAGGACGGTGCCATAGGAACCGTCCTTTCTTTATATAGTTTGAGAACTAGCCTCGTACTGCGTCTTTAAGAGCTTTTGCAGCTCGGAACTTAGGTACTCGCATTGCGGGTACTTCGATAGGTTCACCTGTTCGTGGGTTTCGTGCTGTTCGCGCGTTTCGCATTTTAGCTGAGAAAATACCAAGTCCTGCAATTGATACTTCTTGTCCTGCTGAAAGTGTTTCCACTATAGAAGACATGATTGTCTCAACTGCCTTCTCAGCATCTACTTTTGTGATACCAAGCTCTTCGTGTACTTTATTGATGATGTCTGCCTTATTCATATTATTCTGAATATTATCTAAATGGCGAATAAACATTTTGTGTGTCGGCTTAAAACCCTGACACGGTGCCCTAATGGCTTGAAAACATTATATAACAAGGATATTCTCCTGCAACGTCTAGAAATAACAATTTTGTGTGTT
>CAZQWL010000067.1:1591-4156 GCA_964597225.1 uncultured Candidatus Saccharibacteria bacterium
ATTATATAACAAGGATATTCTCCTGCAACGTCTAGAAATAACAATTTTGTGTGTTGTGGTTGTTCATGAGAAAATCCACATGAATATCTCATGTGGATTTTAATGACTGGTAACGTACCCCGTTTCCTCGGCAGCTGGTGCATTTTTTGAAGTTTAGCAATTTTGTTTTTATCGGGCGAAGTAAATTTCCTGACCCACCACAGCGTCGGCAAACACCTTTTGTGTTCCGAGGCTTGTTACCTTTTGTAAGTTTCATGATAAGAACTCCCTTTTCAAAGTATTTTACATATTTCTAAAATAAAAACAACACTATCTATATAGTGTTGTTTTATTTTGCTAGAGATTATCTTGCGTAACTTATCACTCGTGTTTCCCGTATGACATGTACCTTAATCTCCCCTGGATATCGTAATTGCGCTTCAATAGTAGTAGCTATAGTACGAGCAAGGGTATTACTTTCATAGTCACTGAGCGAGTCAGGATTGACTATTACTCGTATTTCTCTTCCTGCTGAGATAGCAAAGGCTTTATCTACTCCAGCAAGCTCTGTAGCGATTGCCTCAAGTTCAGTAAGCCGTTTGATGTAGTTCTCAATAGAGTCACGTCGTGCACCAGGACGAGCTCCTGAAAGTGAGTCGGTTACCTGTACAATGATGGATTCAGGTGTTTCGTATGGGTATTCTTCATGGTGGGCCCGCATAGCCAGAATGACTTGCTCATCAACATCAAACTTCTGGAGTATTCGGATACCGATTTCTACATGAGTACCTTGCACTTCGTGACTGACTGTTTTTCCAATGTCATGCAAGAGGGCGCCTGCACGAGCAACTGCTTCATTTGCGCCAATTTCTTTTGCAATAATTCCTGCCATTTGTGCCATCTCTACAGAGTGCCACAGTACGTTTTGTCCGTAGCTGGTTCGGAAGTGTAGGCGACCGAGTATAGTTAGAAGGTCTGGATGTAGGTTGGGTACCCCCGCCTCGTACGCAGCCTTATCGCCCATTTTGCGCACCATAGAGGCTGTTTCTTTTCGTGCTTGCTCAACCACCTCCTCAATCTTAGCTGGTTGGATACGCCCGTCTTTGAGTAGTGCTTCCAGTGCCACGCGTGCAATCTCGCGACGAATAGGGTCAAATGAAGAAAGGGTGATATACCCAGGAGTATCGTCAATCAATACGTCTACTCCCGTAATTCGCTCAAAGCATTTAACATTTCGTCCTTCGCGACCAATGACTTTTCCTTTCATATCGTCATTAGGTATTTCTACATTTGAGGTCATGACACTAATGTTCATATTATTCCCCATACGGTGGATTGCAGACAGAAGAAGGTTTTTTGCTTTATCCTCATATACTTCATCTCCAGCACGATCAACTTTTGCGATACGAGCCATCAAGTCTTCTGCACGTTCTTTTTTCATTTTGGTCACAACCTTCTCATATGCTTCTTCTTGAGAAACACCTGCGACTTCTTCGAGTTTAGCGTCGAGTTCCCCCTTACGTTCATCAAGACGTGCTTTCAGTTCTTTTATTTGCTCAATTTTGTCACGCATTTCGTCTTTTTCCGAGTCGAGGGTGATCTGTCGGGTATCAAGAAGTTCCTCCTTTTTTGCAAGGTGGGTTTCTTTATTTTTAATTGTTTCTTCTTTTTCTTTTCGTTCAGCTTTCGCTTCTGATTCTATTTTTTCAGCTTTTTCCTCTGCTTTTTCGATAACTTTCAGCGCTTTTTCTTCTGCATCAAGTTCTCGTTCTTTGAGCGTCAATTCAATAGATGTCTTTTTCGACATTGCATGTAAGTGTCGAAGGTAATATCCAGAAGCTATGCCTACTGCAAGTGCTGCCACAACGGCAGTCAATGGTGGTAGTGGGGGCATAGGTATGTATGTAAATTTGTAATTTCTTCCTGTTTGGTGTGCGCTCTATCGTATCTGTATACAAAACATAACAGAAATAGGGGGTATTGTCGATTTTAAAAGAGCGCGGCCTATGTCCGCGCTCTTTTAAATCATGCGAATTCTACCTACTTATAAATCTGGTCAACTAAACCGTACTTCTTAGCTTCCTGTGCGTCCATAAAGAAGTCTCGGTCAACGTCTTTCTCAATCTGCTTTAAGTCTTTCCCTGTTGCTTTTGCAAGCATTCTGTTTAATCGGTCTCGAGTTTTAATGATGTGTTTTGCGGTGATATCGATGTCTGATGCCTGCCCGTATGCGCCGCCACTTGGCTGGTGAATCATAACTTCTGCATTGGGGAGAATTGCCCGTTTGCCTTTTACTCCCTGTGAGAGTATGAGTGACCCCATAGATGCCGCCATTCCCACACATACTGTTGATACGTCTGGTTTGATGTGATGCATGGTATCGATGATAGAGAGGCCTGCCGTCACGCTCCCACCCGGCGAGTTTACATAGATAAAGATATCTTTCTTCGGGTCTTCTGCTTCTAGGAACAGAAGCTGTGCCACCACCAAGTTCGCCATATGGTCTTCAATCCCTCCAGTGATAAAGATGATACGTTCTTTTAAGAGGCGTGAGTAAATGTCGAATGCCCGTTCTCCCCCCGGAGT
>CAZQWL010000068.1:0-4125 GCA_964597225.1 uncultured Candidatus Saccharibacteria bacterium
TCTAGGCTTTGGCATATGTAAAATGACTATACCATGGCTTAAAAACGTATCCTAGCCCATTGACTTACACCCCTATTTCACGTATTATAGCGCCGTTCTAACCTCGTTTTACATATATCCCCTGGCAGGGAGATATGAACAACATACCGTTACAAAACCTCTATAATTGAATGTATGTTCATGCAGGGGGAGGCAGAATAATTATTAAGCATGCGTCCATAGAAAACACGTTTATGTTTTCTATGGACGCGAATCTCCATGAAATAGCAGTGTTGACTGTTTTGGATAGAAATACCCAAAACGTAAGGAGCTGGTATCTCAGGGAATTTATTTCTCTTATATGTCACGATCACTATATAAGGGCCCATACGTTGATGAAAAGCTACTGAAGAAGGTTTCAAAACTGAAGCCTGCTGACGCAGTGGTTATCAAGACCTGGGCTCGAAACTCGGTGATTTCACCAGAAATGGTTGGCTTTATCTTTGGAGTACATAACGGAAAGGATCACATTGAGGTTCTCGTTACTGAAGATATGGTTGGTCATCGTCTGGGTGAATTCTCACCAACGAAGAAGTTCTACCGTCATGGTGGAAAGATGCAGAAAGAACTCGATGTTAAGAAAAAAGAAGCAGAAATTGCAGCAGCTAAAGCAGCTAAGGCTTCATAATACTCTTACATATGAAAGCAATTCTAAAAAACTACCGACAATCTCCACGTAAGGTTCGCCTTATTGCAGATTTAGTTCGAGGGAAGAAGGTTAGCGAAGCATTGGCAGTCCTTAAGTTTGCTGAGAAGCGAGCTGCAGAGCCCTTTGCAAAAGTTATCCAGTCAGCGCAAGCAAATGCTATACAAGCAGGTGCGGACGCAGACAAACTATTTATCAAAAAAGTGACTGTTGACCAAGCAGCAACACTCAAACGTTTTCGAGCTCGTGCACGAGGGAGTGCATCACGCATCAACAAACGTAGCAGTCACATCGCCGTTGAACTCGGTGTTAAGTAATAGGAACATACTATGACACACATAGCACATCCATATGTACAACGCATCGGCATCAACCGTGATTGGAAGAGTCGTTGGTTTGCAACAAGTCCAGCAAAGTATCGTGAATATCTCCGAACTGACGCAGCAATCCGTAAGCATCTTTCTAAGAAGCTTAAGGGTATGTCTATTGATGTTATTGAGATTGAACGAGATGAGAAAGCACTTCGTGTTCTTATCAAAACAGGACGACCTGGTTTAGTAATCGGTCGTTCTGGAGAAGGGGCAACACAGCTCCGGAAGGAAATTGATATGATTCTTCGAAAGCTAAAGCTTTCAGAAAAACCAGATATTAAAATTGACGTTGAAGAAGTTCGTTCAATTGAGACAAGTGCTGCAATCGTCGCAGGAATGATTGTAGAAGGTCTTGAAAAACGAATGCCATTTCGACGAGTACTCAAACAGACTGTAGAAAAAGTAATGGCAAATCGAGATGTTCAAGGAGTTCGTATTTCAGTTGGAGGCCGATTAGGTGGAACTGATATGGCTCGCACAGAACAGCTTAAAAAAGGTCGAATCCCACTTCAAACACTCCGTGCAGATATTGATTACGCAAAGGAGCGCGCTAATCTACCATATGGTGTGATTGGTATTAAAGTTTGGATTTATCGAGGTGATGTGTTTGCAGATCGAAAGACTGGTACTGACGAAAAAAAGGTTTCAACACGTCACATTAACCCAACTGCATAACGCTTATGTTATTTCCAAAAAAGGTAAAACATCGAAAATGGCAGGTGATGCGAAGAAGCCCTGCAAAATTACTTCGACCTGATACACGAGGAGTAACGGTGGCATTTGGTTCGTATGGACTAAAGGCAACTGCCCAAGCACGTGTTCGATCAAATCAGATTGAAGCGGCTCGGCGAGTTATTTCGCGAACTATGGGGAAGACAGGTAAGATTTGGATTCGAATCTTTCCAGACCGACCGGTTACGAAGAAAGCAGCAGAAGTAGGTATGGGTAAAGGTAAAGGGGATCCTGAGTACTTCATGTTTGAAGTACGTCCCGGTCGTATATTATTCGAAATTGACGGTGTCTCTGAAGAGATCGCTCGTGAAGCATTGCGAAAGGCAGCTTGTAAGCTCCCAGTGAAAGCAAAGTTTGTGAAGCGAGAAGACACCAGAGTGTAAAGACACTCTTGTGTCGTGTGTAACTAAAAAGAACTATGAGTAACTACAAAGATCTTCAGAAGAAAAACGATAAAGACCTTGTTGCGTTTGTAAAAGAGCAGCGGGAGACTCTTCGTAAAGCTCGCTTTGATGCAGCTGGTGCAGGTAGTGCCGATGTTAAGGAAGTTCGAACTGCAAAGAAAAACATCGCACGAAGTCTCACTGAGCTCAACGCACGCAAGCGTGATCAAGCTAAGAAAACTGCATAATCATTATGTTTGGTAAAAAAACAAAAACCGAAGCAACAGAAGTAAAGACAGGAGGCCGTGTATTACGCGGAACGGTTGTTGCGACGAAGATGACTGACACGTGTACGGTGGCTGTAGAACGATATGTAAAACACCCAAAGTACAAGAAGTTTCAGCGACGAACAAAGAAGTATCTCGTACATGATGCAGGTAATACTGCTACTGTAGGGCAAAAGGTCGAAATCAAAGAGACACGTCCAGTTTCAAAGCGAAAATACTTTGAACTAGTTAAAGCATAAGCCTATGATTCAACCACAAACAATTGTAAAGATTACTGACAACTCTGGAGGTAAGGTTGGGCGAGTATTTAAAGTACTTGGCGGATCTAAAAAGCGATATGCTGAGCTAGGCGAGTTAGTAATACTTTCAGTACAATCAGCAGAACCACGAAAACAAGTGAAGAAGAAAGACGTGGTGTGTGCAGTCGTTGTACGACAGAAAAAGAAGTATCGACGTAAAGACGGTTCATATGTTTCATTTGATGATAATGCAGTGGTGCTTATCGATAAAGAAAAACTAGAACCAAAAGCAAACCGTGTGTTTGGCCCTATCCCACGAGAATTATCAGAAGCTGGTTTCCAGAAGATTGTATCTTTGGCTCCAGAGGTAGTGTAGTAACCTAATAAGAAATTCATATGAAAATCAAAAAAGGAGACCATGTTATCGTTATCGCTGGTAAGGACAAGGGGAAGACAGGTACAGTTGAGCAGGCTTTTCCAAAGACTGACAAAGTACTTATCGATGGTGTACACGTGGTAACACGACACCAAAAGAACAAGCGTACTCGTTCAGTAGGTCAAATTATTGAGAAGAGTACTCCGATCCATGTGTCAAATGTCTCTCTTATGGAAGAAAAGAAAGCAGTGAAAGTTGGATACAAGATTGAAACAGAGGGTGCTACTAAAACTAAAGTTCGTGTCTCACGAGCAACAGGTAAGAAAATTTAGGAAATTAAGGAACACACGAAGTGTGTGACTGTAATTTCTTTACTCAGACGCTCAACATATGAGCCCCCTAAAGGCGAATATGCGCTAGCGTCCTGGATAATTAAAGGAAATATATGAAAACTCAAAACATGCAAACAAAACTTGCGACAGTGTTTGATTCCCTTAAGGAAACGTTCTCTTACACTAACGTAATGCAAACTCCAAAAATCGAAAAAGTTATCGTCTCTACTGGAGTTGGTAAAATTGACGATAAAAAGAAGATTGCACTTATTCAAGACCGACTTGCACAGATTACTGGGCAAAAAGCATCACCTCGAGCAGCACGAATGTCTATTGCGACGTTCAAGCTACGAGAAGGGGATATTGTTGGATACCAAGTCACACTTCGTGGCGCACGTATGCGAACATTCCTTGATAAGCTTATCGACGTAGCACTTCCACAGACTCGCGACTTTCGTGGGCTGAACGTAACAGCTATCGATGAGATGGGGAACATCACACTTGGTCTGAAGGATCACACTATCTTCCCAGAGACAGTAAACGATGATCTTCAAGATGTGTTTGGCCTAGCTATTACAATCGTAACCACTGCAAACAGCAAAGAAGAAGCTGAAGCACTATTGCGACACATCGGTCTTCCCCTTAAGAAGCGAGAAGAAAAAAAAGCTGAATAAATACACTAAACGCTATGCATTTTAACGTAGTCTGACTACGGTAAAA
>CAZQWL010000069.1:0-3991 GCA_964597225.1 uncultured Candidatus Saccharibacteria bacterium
ATACTGAAAGTTCATTTCAGGCAGATGAGTTTGTAGAAGAAGTAATGAAGGATATGTTGTCTCTGGAGCTGAAGCAACGCATTGTGTGTATCACTAAGGCACTAGAGACACAGCTACCGTCAGACTATGAAAAAGCGTGTACGATAATTATAAAAGCTTTGCCTGAACCATTAGACCCATGTAAGTCTGACGATGATTTTGGAGAATTTATTTTGGCACCAATAGCTGAGTATGTAGTGCGCAACGGTCTGTCTAAGGAAGATTTGTGCACATCATTGTCTACACTCAAAGAATGCAACAGACGATTCTCTGTGGAAGATGCTATACGGTATTTTCTGAATGAATTTGAAAAAGAAACAATGAAAGAGTTGGGTCAGTGGGTGACTGACGATAATTACCATACACGTCGTTTGGTAAGTGAAGGAACTCGGCCATTGCTTCCTTGGTCTGGAAGAATTGCCCTGGAAACCACTGCACCACTTCCGTTTTTAAACATCCTACACGCAGACAGCACTCGCTACGTCACTCGTTCAGTGTCCAATCATATGAACGACATCGCAAAGATAGAACCAGACGTAGTGGTAAAGACGCTTACGCAATGGAAAAAAGAAGGGAGGCAGAGCGTGGATGAGCTTGATTGGATGACTCGACATTCACTGAGGACATTACTGAAGCAAGGTCATAAGGGAGCTTTGGAGTTGTTGGGGTATGATTGTGACCCACAGATTACGCTGGAGCGATTTTCTTTGAGCCAGAGCTCAAAGAAAATCGCTCCCGGTGACATACTCTCTTTCTCCTTTGATGTTACCGCCAAACGTGATGAAAAACTAATGATTGACTATGTAATTGACTTTGTAAAAGCAAACGGGCAGACAAAGCCAAAAGTATTTAAATTGAAGAAGATTGATGTCAAAAAGGGCGAAACAGTGACAATCCAAAAGAATCATAGGTTATTAGCCGATGCAACCACTTTTAAGTTGTATCCAGGTGAGCACAGAGTGTCACTGCAGATTAACGGTAACAAATACGACACACAAAAATTCACCATACTTACGTAACAAAATATTCCAAGGGTCTGACCCCTGGGATATTTTGTTACGTGAGTTCTGAGAAATCAAAGAAGATTTCTTCAAAATCTTTAATGATTCCTTTTTCAGTTACATAAATACCCTCCAGCTCGTAGAGTTCACGTCGCTTCGCTTCGTGTTCGTCGGTGAGCCATACTTTTCCTCCAGCATAGACAATACGATGCCAAGGGACGACTCCTTGATTAGGATACTTTCCAAGAATGCTTGAGATACTTCGTGCTGCTTGCCCTCCGCCTCCGGCAGCTTTTGCAATAGCACCATAGGTAGTGACTCGTCCTTCTGGGATAGAGATGCCGAGCTCCCAAACACGTTGTGTAAAAGTAGACGTCATATCCTTAGTGTATATCAACTGTTGGTACATGCAATATTTTGGGTTGGTAGTATGATTAAGGTATGAAAATTGTTTATTGTGCACCGTATGAAGGAGAGCGAGAGATTGCTATTAAAGCATTAGAAGGACATGAGGTTGTTTTTACCGATGACCCAGTGCGTTCGGACATTCCAGAAGAAGCACGCGACGCGGAAGCCTTGGCGGTTTTTGTGGATTCTGTGGTAACCAAAGAAATGATTGATGCGATGCCGAATTTAAGGGTTATCGCACTACGCTCTACTGGATTTGATCATGTCGACCATGCATATGCGGCAGGTAAGGGAATTACCGTGAGTTACGTACCGCACTATGGCTCTCAGACCGTGGCTGAGTATGCTTTTGCACTTATTTTAGGACTTTCGCGTAAAGCATACGCTGCGTACGATGCACTGCGTACTGACGGCTCACGCGATGTGAAGAAGTACGAAGGATTCGATCTTAAGGGGAAGACTCTAGGAGTCATTGGAACTGGAGCCATTGGCCGTCATGCCTGCATGATTGCCAAAGGATTCGGTATGAATATTGTTGCGTATGATCTGTACCCCAACGAAGAATTTGGTACAAAGGAAGGAGTTACATATGTCTCTTTTCAAGAACTTATGGCGCAGTCGGATATTGTGACACTGCACGTACCATCATCGAAGGATAACTACCATATGATAAATGAAGAGAGTCTCGCTTCCGCAAAAGAAGGATTGTATGTCATCAATACCGCGCGCGGTGACTTAGTAGACACCGTGGCGCTTACCAAAGCCATTCAGTCAGGACATATTGCTGGTGCTGGTTTAGATGTGTACGAAGGAGAGAAGTTTATTACCGATGAAATGGAGCTTCTTACACAGGATGCCAATATTGGCGAAGAAGTCTGGAAGTCCTTCGCAGCCGAGCACGCACTTTTGGATATGCCAAACGTAATTGTGACTCCACATGTAGCGTTTAATTCTGTAGAGGCGAAGAAGGAGATTACCGATACCACCACCGACAACATCCTCAAAGCACTGTCAGGTGCACCCCAAAACGAAGTACCAACAAATACTATATGAAAAACCTGCCACCCTTACCAGAAAATTACGCAAAGGCATTCAAGCCTGCTGATATACGTGGGGTGTATCCAGAACAGATAAATGAAACAGTAGCATATAGGACTGCACGCGCGTTTGTAGAGGAGTTTACGTATAAAAAGATTGTAGTAGGGTACGACATGCGTATTTCTACCCCAGCGCTCAAGAAAGCTTTTATTGCTGGGGCACGAGACAGTGGAGCAGACGTGGTTGATGTCGGGATGGTGCACTCGCCGTTACTTTATTTTGTATCAGGAAAATTAAAGTTACCTGGGGTGGTTATTACTGCGTCACACAGCCCAGCAGAATATAACGGAATGAAACTTGTGGAATCAGAAGCAGTTCCTTTAACTGAAGAAACAGGACTTTCTGCAATCAAAAAACGAGTGTTGGAAAATAAGTTTGTGAACGCGAAGCGTAAAGGGAAAGTAGTTAAAAAAAGTTTTCGAAGAGAGTATCGGACTTTCGTATTACGGAGTGTGGAAAAGAAGCATTTCAGGGGGATGAACGTTGTAGCAGATATCGGTAATGGTATGGCTGGCATCCCTATGGATGCAATCAACCTGCGCATTCCTGCAAAGTTCCATCTCTTATTCAAGAAGCCTGATGGACGATTCCCTAACCGAGCATCAGACCCGAATCTACGGAAAAACCAAAAGGCGGTCATTGCAGAAATTAAAGCAAGAGGTGCAGATTTTGGTGTCGGATTTGATGGCGATGGCGACCGAATCGCATTTTTAGATGAGAAAGGGAAGTATGTAAACTGCGCGTCTATTGGAGCACTTATCTCAAAACGCCTTTTAGAGCGTGAGCCCAAATCAGGAGTTGTCTTTACCAACCTTACCAGCAAGATTTTCGAAGATACTATTAAGGCAGGAGGAGGCATAGCATATCGTGCGAGAGTGGGGCATACGTTCCTGAAGAAAAAGATGCGGGCTACCGGCTCAGTCTTTGGAGCTGAACATTCCGGACACTTCTTCTGGAGAGATTTTTATACTACCGACAGTGTCATGCTCACGCTCTTCGAGGTACTTGAGGCATATGCAGAAGCAAGACTAGAGGGAAAGACATTTTCCCAGATGATGAAACCATATTCTCCGTATCAGCAAACAGAGGATGTGGTGGTGTATGTAAAAGACAAGAAAGTAGTCTTGGCTCTCATTGAAAAGAAGCTTAAGCAGATGAAACCAAAGAAAATAACTAAGTTTGATGGGTATTTTGTAGACTTTGGAGATGTGTGGGGTGCAATTAAACCAAGTGTCACCGAATTCGCTATCAAACTTATGTTTGAGTCCAAGAAGAAAAGCGATGCAGCAAAAATACAAAAAGAGTTGTATGCGTATGTACAGTCAATTGCAGACAGGACTACATAAACAATATACATAGAATAAAGCTGTTATGGATTATAGTTCGATGTGTTTATTTGCGTCGGCGTGTTTTGCTATACTAAAGTATTATTGTGTAACACTTGT
>CAZQWL010000070.1:0-1711 GCA_964597225.1 uncultured Candidatus Saccharibacteria bacterium
CATTAATCAGGTTGCGTACTAAGCCGTGGCCGCAAAAAACATTTTTATGAAAAAAGATATTCATCCAGAGGGATACCGAATGGTAATTTTCAGCGATAACTCAAGTGATGCACGGTTCCTTGTAGGGTCTACCGCGTCAACTGACCTTACTGATAAGTGGGAAGACGGCAACGAGTATCCTTTAATTAAAGTTGACGTATCAAGTGACTCGCACCCTTTCTACACAGGACAAGAAAAGGTGATGGACACCGCAGGACGAGTAGAACGATTCAAGAGTATGGCTGGAAAAGCTTCTGACCGACGAAAGAAGAAAGCATAAATCACCTCATCTGCTTTGTCGCATTTGAGTCAAATAATTCTCACCGTATTGTTATACGGCTCGCATAATTTGCCTCATGCTTCGCGCATCTGAGGCAATTTATGCTTTCTTCTACAACAGATACATTCGTAGTATCATTAAATGAAAGATATGGAACACGATAAAGAAAAATTAGACGAGTTTAAAGAAAATCACAAGACGCAGTACTTGTTGACTGTTTATAATGATGAACTAAAAAAGCTTGAGGAAGCGCGAGAGCTTGCAGAAAGTGACCCGGAGATGGCAGAGCTTGCTAAGGAAGAAATTGAGACTCTTGAAAAACAACTCCAGGGACAGTTTGATGAGATGAATAAAATAATTGAATCTGCAAGGGTGGAGGAGGCGAAACCTTTTGGAGTGATGCTTGAGGTGCGTGCGGGAGCAGGAGGGGATGAGGCGGCACTTTTTGCTGAAGAGCTTGCGTCGATGTATCTTACCTATGCTCAGAACAAAGGCTGGGAAACTACTGCAGAACATAAGTCACCGGCAACGATGGGGGGGTATAAAGAAGCTGCCTTTGAAATTCTTTCACCTGCAGCATATGAAGCATTTAGGTTTGAGACGGGGGTACATCGAGTGCAACGTATTCCAAGTACGGAGAAGCAGGGAAGGATTCATACGTCAACGGCATCTGTTGCAATGCTTCCATTACGTAAAAAACCAACAATTGAAATTGATCCAAGTGACATTGATATGGAGTTTTCTCGTTCTGGAGGAGCAGGAGGGCAGAATGTAAATAAAGTAGAGACTGCTGTACGTGTGATTCATCGACCGTCAGGAATGGATGTGCGTTGTGACTCTGACCGTTCACAGCTTAAGAACCGTGAAAAGGCAATGTCGATGCTTATTGCGAAGCTTGAGGCAGCGTTTGAAGAAGAGCAGGCACAAAAGCACGCAGACGTGCGAAGCAAGCAGATTGGTACTGGAGACCGTTCAGAGAAAATCCGTACGTACAACTTCCCACAAAACCGTATTACCGACCATCGAATCAAAGAAAGTTGGCATACAATCGAAGCGACCCTTGGAGGCGCTCTACAGCCGATTATTGATGCAATACAGAAAGCACAGGCGAAGTTATAGAAATAGGGTACTACTCAGTAATTTTCCAAAGAGCAGAAAAATAAGGAACTAAATTCAAAATAGTCGTTACACGTATTTCTTCGTACACTATTGCACCACTATATTCCTTATGGTACTATTCCCGCGTTGCGCAATAAGTGCTTTTTTATTTAAAAGGGCTTGTAGCACACTCCAGACACATCCAAGCTGTCATTAAGGCTCGTGCGGCACACTGCGGTGTACCACCTCGATGTATCCTTGTAGAAAGTTTAGAAATTAATAAGGACAGTCTGG
>CAZQWL010000070.1:1811-3684 GCA_964597225.1 uncultured Candidatus Saccharibacteria bacterium
ATATGTCAACAGAAAACAATACAAACATCATTGAGCGACTGTTTAAAGCAGGTGCACACTTTGGTTTTAAGAAAAGTCGACGTCACCCGTCAGTTGTGTCGTTTATTTTTGGTTCTAAGAACGGAACTGATATTTTCGATCTTGAGCAGACAGCTGCACAGTTTGAAACTGCAAAGAAAATGATTGCAGACGCAGGAGAGAGTGGAAAGAAAGTATTATTCGTAGGGACAAAAGAAGAGGTTCAGAAACTCGTAAAGGCAGCGGCAGAAAAAGTAGAGATGCCATACGTTGCAAACCGATGGATCGGTGGACAGCTTACAAACTTCTCTGAAATCCGAAAACGAATAGAACGACTTAAGACTCTTACTGCAGAGAAGGAAAGTGGAGAGCTTGAACGAAAGTACACTAAGAAAGAACGAGTGATGATCGGACGAGAGGTAGATAAGCTTGAGTTTAACTTTGAGGGTATAAAAAATATCGAACGAACACCAGCACTTATGGTTGTTGTCGACCCACGACATAATTTCATCGCAGTGCAGGAAGCAAACGATATGAAAGTGCCAGTAATCGCAATCATGAGTTCTGACTGTGATGCAGGAAAAGTACAGGCACCGATTATGGTAAATGATGCACTTACCACAAGTGTAGAACTTGCCCTAGAGGAACTTACAGATGCATACGCAGAAGGTAAGACTAAGTACGTAGCTCCACCTGTTCGTCCAACGCGACCAACTCGAGGTGCAGACGGACGACAAACACGACCGCCACGTCGAACTTTTGACCGTCGGTAGTCTTTAGGTATAAGAGATTCTCTTATACAGCAGACACTTTTATTGAAGTTAAGTACATTAAATATGGAAATTACATCACAAATGATTAAAGACTTACGTGAGAAAACTGGTATTTCAGTTATGCAATGCAAAAAGTCTCTTGAAGAAGCGGGAGGAGACGCTGATAAGGCCCTTATCATCCTAAAGAAAAAGCGAAGTGAGGCAGCGGATAAAAAAGCAGATCGAGAAATCGGCGCTGGTGTTGTTGGGTCATACATCCATAATACACATGAGGTAGCATCATTGGTACTTCTTTCGTGCGAGACTGACTTTGTATCTAAGAACGAAGAATTTGTAATTCTTGCAAATGACATCGCAATGCATGTCTCTGCAATGAGCCCAAAGCACATCTCAAAAGACGAGCTTGACGACGCGATGATCGAAAAAGCAAAAGAAGTATTTGCCGAAGAAGTAAACAGTAAGCCAGAGGAAATGCGAGAGAAAATTATGGAAGGAAAACTTGCAAGTTACTTCAAGGATCAGATTCTTATGGAACAGCCTTTTGTAAAGAATCCAGAGACAACAATTGGAGAAATGGTAACCGGAGCAGTACAGAAATTCGGAGAAAAGGTTGTGGTAACACAGATTTCTCGAGTGTCTGTTAAATAATCGGCATACATTTACTCATGCAAACTGCACTTGTACTTTTATCGTGTAGCCTACTGACTCTAGTTATTATCGCTGGAGTCTTTCGTGTTGAAGATGCCAAAGGAGGGAAGTTGGTGGTGTTGCGTAAGGTACGAGAATTTTTTAATAGAACAGTGACAAGAGTTGCAGTTAAATTGAGTTCCGTAGAGACATATATAGGGAAAGGGTCGTTACGTCTGAGTCTGCACTATGTACTGCATGGCATTCTACATTTTGTTTTATCATTTGTCAGTAGAGTGCAACACAAAATAGAACACCTCCTTCGGCGCAACAAGCAAGTTGCTAAAGAAATTAGAACTGACAAAGAAAAGACACACCTAGATAAAATTTCAGATCATAAAGAAGAGGTAGCATTGACTGAAGAGCAGAAGGTGAAGTTGCGGTCGCATGAGTAA
>CAZQWL010000071.1:0-3655 GCA_964597225.1 uncultured Candidatus Saccharibacteria bacterium
GTCTGATTTTCTGAAGGAAACTATAGCATAAAAATAGATAATTGTAAAGGCTCACAAGCTTCGCTTGTGAGCCTTTACAATATGTTCTACGGAGACTGAGATGGCGTATATACAAGGTATGGGAGAAAAATAAGCTGATTCGTACGTATAGTACGGGGAAGCTTATTTTATCGAACCATAACGCAGTAGATACGTTATATTCAGTCTTTGTAGAGTTTAATGAGTTACTACGGGGTCTAAAGTCTTGGCCTCATCAATCCACTTTTGGATTGTTTCTGCTGATGGTACTCGGTCGGTTAGATTTTTCTTTTCATTGCATTCTGCGACTGCAACTGCGAGATTTTCTGCATTTCGTGTTGCAAGTTCCTTGACGGTATCAACTCCTGCTTCTTCAAGTAGGTCAGCGAATTCTTCACCAACGCCATTGAGTCGCATCAGATCACATAGGTTTGCCCATTCAAGGAGATGCTTTTCGCTAATTCCAGTTTCTGTTGAAACACCATCTCGACCTTTTTTGTCTCCACATCGTCGTAGGAAATCCTCAGTTGTTTGGATATCCACCTCTCGTAATTTATTACCAAACTCAGGACCAATTCCTTCTACTTCTTCAATTGAATATGACATAATTTTATCTTAAACGAATATATGTTCACTAGTATATCAGATAGTATGTTTTCTTCATCATTGCACGTTATAGGTTTGTAACAGTCTATTGTGATGATACAATCTACATACTATGGATAATCAAGAAAATACAAAAAACAAAGTAGCAGATTGGCGGAAGAGTAAGAAGGCACGTATGTACATTATTGTTGGATTATTGGTTTTAGTGGCAGTAGTAGCATTTTTGTTTGAAAGTCTTCGGTGGTGGATGCTCGGGGTCGGAGTAGCACTCTTAGTGGCATTGGGTCTTGAAACAACAAATACAGACATTGACTTAGGAACATTAATTGATACTGGTTCTCTTTCTGATTCAAAGATAGAGAGAGATGCTGATGGCAACTTGTCTTCATCAGAAGACGGTGGGTTACTCACTCGGGTGTTGCGAGACATGGAAGGAAATGAAGTACCAAAAGGAACAGCTGGAGCAAAATATGCAGATGAATATAATTGTGATGATTTTGCAACACAACAAGAATCACAACGCTTCTTTGATAATGCAGGAGGACTATCTAACGATGTGAATCGTCTTGACGGCAATAAAGACGGTGTGGCATGTCAGGCGTTGCCTTCAGAGTAATCTCAAATACAGACAAGACAAAAGACCGGCACTTTAGTGCCGGTCTTTTGTCTTACTCTACTCTTCCGTGGAAAAAAGTTAGTAAGGAATCATGAAGATGATATACTTTCACCATATGAATAGAATGGTTCCTTTTTTAAACGGATGTATATCTTTTATTGCTTTTATTACGGCACTATCTTTAGTAATGTATATGCTCGTATCGTTTATTTCAGGAATGTTTGATCTTTCTCTTTTGATGTACGATACTGTATTTCTGGATCCTGCAGAACGACAAAGTATTTTTAATGTACTGAACAGTGATTTCCTTCACAACATCGCCGTTCTTTTGATTCTTATGAAAGCATATCGAATACTTGTTGAGTACATGCGGTTTCATCATATCAATATTAAGTTTATGGTGGAGATTGGTATTATTACTGTGGTGCTTGAGCTTTTGTTCAACTCACAACAGTACGCAGAGGATATGAGAATTGTTATGGTTGCGATGGCAGTAGCATTTTTAGCAATATACGCGTTTCGATATGACACTCTTATGAAAGCAACCAAAGATGCAGAAAAGGAGTACGGAAAAAGTGCGAAGAAGAAATAAATAAAAAACCGACGCTGCGGCGTCGGTTTTTTATTATGATAAATAGTTATTAACTATCAGTAGTAATATAAATAATCCTACTGCGATAAGAATTGATTTCATATCTATATAGTATACATTGAATTTCTTGTTACATTCCTGCTTTGAGTGATTGTTTTTTATGTGCGAGTTCTCGGGCAATAGATTTTATAATTTCTCCATATGTCGGATGGTACCAGGTCATGTTGAGAATGTCATCGTAGGTATTTTCGTTTGCGAGGATTGGTACAAGTATCTGGATAAGTTCTCCTGAGCTGTCAGGACCGAGTATTTGTGATCCGATGATTTTTCCACTATCAGCCTCTGCAACAACTTTCCAGAGTCCAAACTCTTGCCGCTTGAGTATTCCCAATCCAATACCATTAAATTCTTTTGTTGCGGTTACAACATCCATTCCTCTTGTAACCGCTTCTTTTTCAGTGAGTCCAATAAGGGCCGAAGGGAACTGGTCGAAAGAAACTGCAAGCATGAGCTTGTCGTAGTCGATGGTCACTTTCTCGCCTCCAGCGGCATTATGGCCCGCTACTTTACCCATCTCAGCAGCAAAGTGCAGTATTTGATGATGTCCGATAACATCTCCAGCGATGTAGATGTTTGGTACGGAGGTTTGCATGGTGTTATCGCAGTCTATACCACCACGTTCATTTAATACGATGTTAGTCCTTTCAAGTGAAAGCGAGTCAAGGTTCGCCTTCCGACCGGTAGCAACAAGCACCGCATCGAATAATTCTTCCGAGGTCTTGCCTCCTTTTTCTACAGTACAAAGTACACGCTCACCAGAAAGTTCTGCTTTTACCAGGTTTGATTGAAGATAAATAGGAAAACTTGTGGTGTCAAAAGAGGCACGCACCCGCTCTTCTCCAAACTCAGGGTCAAAGAGTCCTAATGCTTTGTCACGCTGGAAGACATGTACCTCACTACCCATATCATGGAAGAAGGTTGAAAGTTCAAGTCCAATAGGTCCTCCACCGATGGTGAGAATTTTCTTAGGCACTTCATCAAAATGAGCTTTCTTAGCAACAACGTCATCACTTATCATCATTTTGTCACCCAGAGTATCTAAACCAGGAATAGGTGGTACAAAAGGCTGTGAGCCAGTTGCGATAATAATACTCTGGGCAGTATACGTCTGTACAGATTCTCCGTCGGTTACCGTTACGGTTGTATTGTCGACAAATTCAGCAGTACCTGAAATTATTTCAAACGCTTCAGTAGCCAGTCCGTCGGTAAGTGCTTTCTTTAAGCGGTCAATATGTATATCACGTGTAGTGAGTACATCAGTAAGCTTTTCTCCATGGTGAGCCCCAGCCAGAATGCTCTTGCTGGGCATGCACCCTTCTTCGATACAGGTATTAATAAGCTCTCTTGGTTGCACTAGGATGACTTTTTCTGCGCCTGCTTTAGCTGCAGCCCGAGCTGCGTTACTTCCTGCAGTACCGCTCCCAAGCACGAGTACGGTTACGTGAACTGTTTCCATATTACCAAAGTGTCGTTAGTAGCTCATGTCGATACAGAATACTCCCAACGAAGAATACAAGCGCGAGATACAGAGCAGTCCATCCTCGTGAAAGAGGGAAATGTTTTGCCCACGCCCCCAAGTGCGATGACCACCATTGTTGTTTGCCACTAAATGCCATAAAGAAAGCGATAAGCGCGTCTATAAGTAGTAGATAAAATACAACTGATTCAAAATTCCATTCCATATAAAGTAAGGTTATGTATATAAGAACAGTATATCATGTAGATTTTACACATATGAAAAGGCGGCGAGAATTCTCTCGCCG
>CAZQWL010000072.1:0-1273 GCA_964597225.1 uncultured Candidatus Saccharibacteria bacterium
CTAAAAAGGTTATAAAAACCGCCCCAGTGTGGGGCGGTTTGTTATTCTACGACAGAACGGTAGTCATAAGTGAATGGTCAGACGGTGCATGATTGTCGACAGTGAACAGTTTAACAGTAGTATCATGACCAACAATCACAAAATTTGCTTCTCGATGAGGTTTGGTATCAGGATACCAAACCGTTCGTGTATCAAGAATCTTATACTTATGATTCAAAACAACTCCTCCCCCTTCGCCAAATTGTGTTGATGCTCGAATTCCTTCAAGAACTTCACATTCAGATGTGATATTCAAATCACCACCAACAATCAACCTTGGTTCATTTGCCGTTTCATTAAGAAACTGTTTCTTATGCTTGAGGCCAAAAGACATGAGGTTAGTAAACTGTTCCCAGCGATGGGGCGTATCAATTTTTCCGTTATTGTCCCAATGTCCGTGAGTGCTTAGACTTTGATACCATGTACTTCCCTTTTTCACAATCACAGAATGGCCACTTTTTCCAGCAGGTGTACCTCCAGACTTTTGTGTATTTAGTTGATTGTATTTTCCATATACCATACCCCCGAGCACATGATGGTCTAGTCCGCGGCGTACACAGGTCACGTTCCCATACTGGACGTTCGGGTATGAATTATCTAGGTCATGTAGCCCAGACATTTGAGCTTGATAATATACATAGTGCGTAGCACAAAGTATTTGCCTGAGTTTTTGTAGCTGTTTTATGTGTATTGGACCAACCCTGTGTCCTGCTTCATCTGGGTTAATAAATTCCGGCTCTACATCAATCAGACACGAGTGCACTTCCATTAAGTGAAACACATCTGCTGCGGTTGCCTGTTTAGATATGTATTCATAAAAGTCAGTACGATTTTCTTTAAACAAGCATGCAGACCAAGTGTTAAAATGCTTAATAACAAATGTCATTGGATTCTCCTTTTGTATACTCTGATTTATTTTCTATATTCAAAATTACATTAAAATAAAATTATTGCAAGTATCTTAGACTGTGAGATACTAATAACATATGAAACCAGATGATTTAAAAAATGCACCAAAATTATTTGCTGAGAATATTAAAGTTGGATTTACACCTGAATACTTTGTGATGGGTATGAGTTCCGGTTCTCAGGCACAGATATATGCTTTGTCGCCTGCACATGCAAAAAGGTTAAAGCAGTACTTAGACCATGAAATTGCAAATTTTGAGGAAAAACATGGAGAAATCACCGCCGAGTGGAATCCAAATATAGTTAGCCCAGTCCAAAAAGCAAA
>CAZQWL010000072.1:1373-3539 GCA_964597225.1 uncultured Candidatus Saccharibacteria bacterium
TTAAATCATAAATTCAATCACATCCCCATCTTGCACGATATATTCTTTTCCTTCGGTACGTATCTTCCCTGCTTCTTTAGCTGAATTTCGTGAGCCTGCTTCGACTAAGTCTTCAAATGCAACTACTTGAGCACGGATATATTTATCTTTAAAATCAGTATGAATTGCTGCACCTGCTTCGGGGCCTGTCGCACCAATGGGTACTGTCCATGCACGTGTTTCTTTCTCTCCAGTAGTGAAATAACTCATAAGACCTAGGCGGTTATAGCAAGCTCGAATAAGGGTGTCGATACCGTTACCAATAGTTCCATACTCGCGTCGAAATTCATCTTTCTCATCAACTTCAAGGTCTTTCAATTCATGTTCTACTCCAGCATCCACTACCACGTATTCTGAATTAGACTCTTCAAAGAAAGTAACTAACTCCTGCCACCTTTCATCATTTTGGTCGTCAAGGTTTAATGCGCCGTTTTTCTTATTACAAACATACAAAAACTTCTTCATTGTAAGCAGATGCATGTGATAGACAATTTTGATCTGTTCATCAGTGAAATCGAATGTATTAGCCAACTTCCCTGCCTCTAAGTGTGGCAGAAGGTCCTCAATAAGGGCCAATTCTGCTTTAGAGTCATTGTCACCCTTCTTAGCATCGCGCTGCGCTGCTTCTTGTCGCTTGGACACCGTCTCGGCATCTGCCATGATTAGTTCAAGGTTAATAACCTCAATGTCACTTAGTGGGTCAATTGCACCTGATACATGGTGTACATCTTCATCTTCAAAGATACGTACCACCTCCATCACCATGTCTGTCTCGCGGATGTTTGTAAGAAACTTATTTCCAAGGCCTTCCCCAGAAGCAGCACCTTTTACAAGACCTGCAATATCCACAAACTCCACGATTGCAGGAAGTATTTCAGAAGAGCCTGAGATATCTGAAAGAGTCTGCAGTCGATTGTCAGGCACCGCAACAACGCCCACAGACGGGTCAATAGTACAAAATGGATAGTTTTCGGCTGGTACCGAGTTCTTCGTTAATGCATTAAAAAGTGTTGATTTTCCAACATTGGGCAATCCAACAATTCCGACAGATAGAGACATAATAAAATAAATAATGAGTAGTAATGTGACGCTAGCTTACCAGATTGTGACAAAAAGAAAACCACTGTGTTTTACAGTGGTTAATAACTGATGCAGGAAATACAGGAGCATAGATTCAATAATTTTTGCTCAACTGTATGCGACACGTCTGTCACGCTCCTGCATCAGTTACGGTTGTGAGATTTCTCCAGACAATTTTCATAGTCTTAAGTGGACATGAAAAGTGTTTTTGAAGAAACTATCAAACAACCTAATGGTTAAGAGATTTGGTTAGAGTTTACTCTGCTTCAAATTGAAGGCTTTGAAGCTATGGCATAATTACCATAATAAAGTAAACGCTTGAGGTCCTTATCGGATTCCTCAGTCTCTTAACCAAGACTACTCTACAGAAAATATTGATAATGTCAATATTTTGTCCATTATCCACCTCTTTGACCAAGTTTGGTAATCATTTTAAACCATCTCTCTTTAGACTTGTCAGTTGCTTTACTGGTTGGGCCAAGTGCGGATACTGAGGTATTAAAACCTGCAAAGCCGAGAATTCCGTGTTGGATTTCGTTGGTGTAGTCTCCGTACTTCCACCATGTTGCAAATGGACTGTGTGTACCGGCAATGATAATAACGCGTGCAGATTTACCTTGCAAATGTTTCTCCACCTTTTGCGTTTCCTTATTAAAATTAAAGGCGAATCCAGGGAGCCAAATACGGTCAAACAGACCCTTAAGCAGAGCGGGCATCGTACACCACCAATTTGGATAGACGATTACCACATGGTCGGCCCATGTAATAGATTCCTGAACTTCTGATAAATCTGGTTCCAAATTCTGAATTTCTTTGTAACCTTTATGAAGTATTGGGTCGAATTGTAAGTCACCTAGATTGATACGACGAACCTCATGACCTCCATCTTCTGCTCCTGCTTGATAATGGTCAGCCACTGAACCAGTAAAGGTATCTGCGTCTGGGTGACCAAGAAGAACTAAAATTTTCTTTGACATATGTGTACAGTATACAGAAGACCCGCGATTTTACCGCGGGTCTTCTGTTGATACTGCTGTTGTATTAGTT
>CAZQWL010000073.1:0-3479 GCA_964597225.1 uncultured Candidatus Saccharibacteria bacterium
TAGGTCACTATCCATTGTTACTCTTTTTTATTCGCTAACGCCTTGCTCAGCGGCAGTTTAAAGTGGCACGTTTTTGCGCAAGCAAAACAAGTGACGCTTTAAACTGTCCGCTGGAGCTATTTGTTAGCATTTTATTATTGCGCTTCTTCAAAGTAATAATCACATTCTTTTACGATAAACTCAGGTATTAATTCGTATTTACATGGATTGAGTTGGCATATATATTCATTTTCAATATGAAAAGTTTCATTTATATATTTTTTCACAACATTGTTTTCATGCTTGTCATTAATTATTCGAAATATCTGTAGTTTCTCATAGTCATTACGGCACGCTTTATAAACACCAATCATTTCTGTGCTGTTCATTAGTTTATTTAGAATGGCTCCGTAATCAAAATCAGGGATTTTTAATTTTATCTCATTTGATGCAACTCTAATGTTTTCCTCGCTCATATCAACGGTTGCTTCACCGCCCGTATCAATCGGTTTATTGCGTTTATGAAGTAGGTTTGATATTAATTGGTATTCATGGCCTTTATCATTGATAGTTTCGTAAAAACGACGCAAATAAACTAATTTAATTATGTTTTCGTCATGAGTCGTAATGTTTTCATCACATACTTGTGAGAATGTTAAAACATCTGATTTTTCAATTGGTATCTCAATTACAACCCCCTCCTTAGCTTTTAAAAAAGATGCCCTGGGGATGGGGGCAAACGTATGCGGAAGGTTTTTAATCATATCTATGATTGGCTCAAGGTCATGAGTTAACATTAATACTGTTCTTCCTCTAAGCGACCTTTTTCCTCGAAAAAGCATTTCAATAATTGCAAATTTCTTATTTTTATCAAAAGATGAAATAGGATCATCAAGTATTATAAAATTTGAATTATTTGAAAGGCACTCATACATAAAAAGAACCAATGAAAAAGCATTTTTTTCTCCATAACTGAGATGCTGATTTCCACTTGACACAGAATTTGTCATATCGTGATGCAGTAACTTCATTTTATATTCTTGCGCATCTCCTTCAATATCAATGCTATATTTGTAGCCAGCATATTTTAAAAAGTCATTAATTTCAGTTTTATAAGTTTCTATAGTTTTACGAATACCTTCTTTTTGTTTGTTTACCTCTCCTTGAAGCCTCCCAGCCTGCTTTGAAACTTCATCTAAGGATTCATTGAGTATATCAACTACTCTTGTGGTTTCATCAGAGTTTAAAAACGGCAATAAATCTAACTTTATTTTTAAAGATTCTATTTTATCAATTACTTTCTCTACCTCTTCAAAAGTGAAAAACGTCATATCCTTCAAGGAAGTCAATTTGACTTTCAAAAGGTCAATTTGTTCTTTTATCTGTTTAAGATATGCAATTTCTTCTTTAGATAGCCCTATTTTATTCTTGGTAATATCAAATATATTTTTCCTAGCTTCGTCAGAAAAATATTTTTCGAGCCTTTCAACAACACTTAGCACTTTGATTAAGTGTTCGATTGATTTTGCATCATATTCGTTACTTACACGTTTAATTTCTTCTTTTTTTTCTTCTGTAGGTGATGTGCAATACGGACAATTATTAGAAATATCAATGAATGTATTTCCCGTTACTTGCCATTTAATCCATTTTGTATTTTGGTCACTTCTTAAGTATTCAGCATACGATTCAAGACCGTCAGGTATATTCTCTATTTTATTACCTTTCCCTAAACCTTTTCCAATGCTTCCCGCTGCTGAATATCCTGTTTTAGATTTTCCAAAGCAGCTGCTCAATTCTGATAAGTCATTAATCACTTCATCTAGTTCGCTGTTGTTTGAAAATGCATTTTTAATATCGGCGGTAATATTTTCAATTTCAGCCATTTTATTTTTATAATCTTCATTTTTGATAAATATTTCAAAACTGTTTTGAATTAGCTCGTCCTGCTTAAAAACAAACTTATTGATATAGGAATCATTAAATACTGAAACTGAAGATATTTCTTCTGTGCCTGCGATTGTAGGGGCAATATTATTTGGATTATTATCAACAAATTTAAAAGGAGTTAGCTCATTAAGGCGACTGTCATCTACGACACTTAATTCAATAGCTTTAGCGATTGTACTTTTTCCAGCCCCATTAACGCCGTATTTAATATTCAACACATTGTCATCAATGATGATCGATGCTTCATCAATACTATTGCAGTAATTTATTTTTAATTCCACAGTGCTACGATATCCTTTTTTGATGCTAACGCTTGAATTCAGCCGACGCGTTAGCGGTCGGCTGGAATGATTTGTTATCTGCTTTTACTAATTTCATTTTTTAAAGCATCATATTTTACTTTTACTGGTTCTAATTTTAGCAAACTGGATAAAGTTATGGTTTTTTGTTTCGGTATTTTTCTATTTAAAACTTCTGTGTCTAAAATATAAAAATCCCATTGGTCTAAGTTTAGTGGATTAACTGTGTCTTTATCTTTGTGTGAAAGCACACAAAACACATAAATATCAGCTTGTCGCTGTGGTTGTTGACTCCGCTTATTCATATCCTCCCAAACTAGCGTTGGTTGAATTCCGAATATGATATTTGAAAGCCTGTCTTGCCTCCAACTTTGTAAATATGAAGATGATTTTATTTCAACTTTTAACCCTTGATTTGTTACTAAATCGTAAGCATCCCATTCTTCTCTTGGCTTTTCCAAAACATCTATTGCCGAAGCAATAATAAATTCTGCCAAAACTCCCCTGAGTGCATTTCCTAACAATTCTGAACTTGACCACTGCCAAAAGGAAAGAACATTTTCTGACAAAGACTTTTCATTAAAAACAAATGACTCTCGCCCTGTTTTCTTTTCTGTTTTTATTGCATTTAGAATGTGAAGTCTCCTAGCAGATAACGCCTTGCTCAGCGGCAGCAAAAAGTGGCGCGGCTTTTGCGCAAGCAAAAGGCGTGACGCTTTTTGCTGTCCGCTGGATGGGCCTTGTTAGGTTTCATTGAATCTTGCCTCCACTTACATGCTCCTGAAAACCCTGACGTGCTTCGCCTATAAACGCTAAAAGTTGATCCTCCGGGACGCGAACCACGGTAATACCATGTAGCTCAGCTTCTGTGCTTAGAATACTTGCCGCCTGATTGGTTGGAATGTAGATCGTCTTTGGGTATTGCTGTTTATGAGATTGTCCAGCTTTCAGTAAACGCTTGGACTCCAATTGTGATGGCTCTGATGAGTTGGTGTTAACGAACTCCGTGCCCAGAATAAAGCAGCTCGCTGCATCCATTAGTGCGATTATATTAAAGTCGCCATCTGCATCTGTAGAAACTGGAGCATCATTCAGCTTGAATGTAATCCATGTTTCGTTTACCTGAAATTGACTAGGCTCAAGCACTTAGGTTGTTCTCCTTCTGAAACCTAACGGGGTGGCGATAACCTGCGTGGCTTCGACGCCAAGAAATTTTAATTTTTTGGCGTTGAAACACGTCAGGTTGATTGC
>CAZQWL010000074.1:0-3376 GCA_964597225.1 uncultured Candidatus Saccharibacteria bacterium
ACTACTACTACTTCTGATAGTGAAACAAATGCAACTGAAGATGTACCTGTCATTGAAGACTCAGAGGAGGATACTGTAGAGACTGTAGAAGAACCGTTGGAAGTAATTGACGAGAATGTAGACGAAAGTGAACAAGAACCTGTCGCGCAATTAGAAAAGGCGACAGGACTATTCGCGCTTGCATTTGCTTCAGTACGTGACTTCTTTCCATTTGCACAAGAATCTACAACGACTACCACCCCCGAGACTGTCATTGAAGAAGTTGTTGTAGATGAAGTGGTAGAGACTGCAACTTCCTCAGAAGAGCTTATTGAGAATGATAATGAAATTGAAAAACCTGAGGCAGTTGTTGAAGAGACTGTTGCAACCTCAACCGGAGCAACTGATGAGATTGCAACGTCAACAGATGAAAGTGTAGAAGTTGATGAAGTTGAAGTCGATACCGATTTGAGTACTACCACTGCCACATCGACTCCTGTGGAAACGGCGGAAGTTGAAGTGGTTGAGTATATCGAAATAGATCCATGTGAATATGAGTGTATTCCATACGTGGTGACCATGAGTGACTTTGGTCTCCCAATCTTCGACCAGACGTTGCGTCTTGGTGGAGGTCAAATGCGTGTATCCTTTGCAGCGAAGCGAAAATCATCACGTGATGAGATGCAGAAGCTTTCAGTCAACTACTCATTCGACGAAGGAGAAAACTGGCAAAGTAGTGGAGTAGTACTTATCGACGATGAGGCATCAAACAGCATCAACGGAGGATTCTACCTATTCTCAATCCCTGAGTTGACCACATCTGATGACTTAGATGCATTATCAATCGAGATTCGGTATCAAGATGACCCACGAGCACTTGAGGGCATCTACTTAGAAAGTGCATGGCTGGAGTTGTTTACGGTAAAAGCACCTGATGTGCGTTTGCTTGATGCCGCAGAACTTCTAGAAGACAATGGCTTCGACCCAGACCTACTTTCTGGAGACCGTCTGACACTGCCTGATGGGTCAAAGATTTCTTTTGAACACACTGATGAAAACAATGGTGAGACACTGATTATAAAGTCTGATAAAAAAGACTACGGAGGCCTTTCTGAGTCAGAGATGTACTTCAGTGTAAGTAACACGTCTAATAAATCTGACACCTTTTCACTGAAGACATATTTCCCAGACGGAGTTGGTGAAGTTGTTTCACTCCAAGAGTGGAATCAGAATAAAGAAAAGAAAGTAACGATTCCGGAGTATAGGCCGTATTCTTATTACTGTGAAGCAGGATGGGAGGCGACAAGTAAGGCGCCAGTGGATTCTTTAGAAGCAATTTCTAAATTATTGTTCCCCGAGGTCACTGACACTACTGAAGACGATGAAGCATCTGAAGGTGATGCGGACGAAAGTCTCCCTCTACCAACAAATGAAACCGAAGAGGCTTCAGAAGATGAAGTAGTTGAAGAAGAAAGCGTAATCGAAGAAGAAACTAACTTTGACAATTCTTCATCATCCCAAGGAGGAACTGTTATAGAAGAAACTCCTGTGCAAAATGAAGATACTAATGCTTCAGAAGAACCAGAAGTGCCTGTACAGGAGGTAATCGACGAAACCGCATCGACCACAGCGTTACAGTTTGCAGATACTTCGTACTTGTTTACCCAAGCAAATGGAATTGCTTCGTCTTCTGAGATAGAAAATGAAGAGCAAGAAGAAACTCTTATTGAGCTTGAAAATAACTATGCATGTCGCGATACTAATATCGTGCGAATGTGTGATTCTATTGAAGGTGATAATACTTCTTGTTTGATTGATAATGTGAAAGTGCAGGACCATGAACTCATTCGTTATGATGGTGGGTGGGAACAGACGATAGTGAAGGAAGGTGACAGTCAAGAAAAGAAAAGTCTTCTTAAGAAAGCTAAAAACTTCTTAGGCTTCGGACCAGACACAAAAATTGTCCCTTCTGAGTTTGAAGTACGTTCACACTCTAAGGATACGTACCAGATTGAACCAGGCGAAACAAAATATTTCAAGATGGAAATTTCTTTCCCAATGTTCTCTAAAGGAGAGTTCTGGATTGAAGCAATTGGTGATAGTGAGTATGGACTACTTGATCCTTTCTGGTCATCACAGTGGCAGTATCGAGTCCCAATTCTGATTGATAATTCTGACGGCGTGACGGATATGACAGAGCAACAAGTGTATCTACAGCTGGACTCCGCGATGTCCGACTTCTGGAGTAATGTAAATGATGATGGAAGTGATATCCGGTTTGTACAGGAAAGTACTGTTGGTAACTTATATTCAGCTACTTCTTCTCAATTTAGCAATACCTTTAATGACTCCTGGACAGATAGAATTGCTTTGACTGTGTCAGCGTCAAACGTCTATGATGATATATCTAACTTTCCTTTGTTTGTAGATCTTTCGACATTAGGTTCTGCGTTCTGGAGTGGTGTTGCTTCAGATGGGTCTGATATCCGTGTAACACAAAGTGACGGTTATACAGAATTACCCATGGATATTGTAGAGATTGATTCTGCGGCGCAAACAGGAGAAATGCACTTCTTGGCAGATTCATTGTCAGAAAATTCAGATACTATCTTCCATATTTACTTTAATAATCCAACTGCAACAGCATACGCTTCAACTACGCCACTTGGTTCACAAGCAGTGTGGGCAGGTTATGAAGCTGTCTACCACTTTAACGATGGTATTACCGAAGCAAAAGATGCTACACAACATGGTCGGGATTTGCTTACAACAGTTGGTACTGCCGCAACGACAACAGGTTTGCTTGGGCAGGCAATTGATACCACTACAAGTAGCGTTAGGCTTGAAGACGGTGACTGGGTGTGGACTTCTGGTGAGGACCTTATTTCTTCAGGGTTGTACTTTATGGATGATGCGGATAATGGTGCACTTTGGCAGTTTGGAGCTGGTTCAGGGAGTAATAATGGTACATACCTTTCATTCTTACCTTGGTACACTGGTACACAGACTGGGTACCATCAATTTGGACGCACCAATCATGCTTCGTATAACTTTGTTCGTGACGCCTCCAAGTGGCACCACTTTACAACTGTTGGACGTGCAGCTGATGGTTCAACCAGTGAAATATATGATCAAAATATTTTGCGTGATACGTGGACACAGGTAACATCTTCTGCAAATCCTTCAAACACTGGTCTAAGGATTGGTTGTTATCAAACGACTATTTGTACAGATGTTCAAATTGACGAACTGCGTTTTGCAACTACAACTCCAAGTACTGGCAGAATGAACACAGAGTATGCAAACCTTACTGATGTAGCAAATTTCTACTCCACTAGCACCGATATCTTTGTAGGTGGTGATAGTATTGAAGGTTGGTTCTCTACCAGCTGGAATA
>CAZQWL010000075.1:0-3371 GCA_964597225.1 uncultured Candidatus Saccharibacteria bacterium
CTAGTGTCCGGTCAGAAACTGCCCCCTTTTCATGCAGGCAGGATTATTAGAATACGGCAATATTCTTACTTACTCTCTTTGTCTGCACATAATAACGGTCATTCACCGCAATATTCATAATCGCCATCAATTTCCCTGGACACCAGACACAACAAACCTGGGGGCACGTCCCATGGTCTGTCATGACAGCACCTACAAACGGCTATGTCGGTTTCAGACGACCAAACAAAGCCAGGTTGTGTGCAACAACCGATGACCAGACATAAGCATGAAAATGGGGCAGTCCTTTCCAGGTGCATCGTGCCAGTCCGTAAGCCCGTTTGAGACAAGAGATACCCGCTTCGATTCCGGCACGGAAATTCCTTAGCTTACGGTAGACCCAGGGGCTTTTTGCCATGTCCTCGACTTTTAACCCCCGCTTTTTATGGAACACGACGTCCTTGACCTGTAAAGCCTTGGCTTGCGCCAAATTATCCTTGCTGGCATAACCACCATCCGCTGCCATCTGACGGGGCGCTACACCGAAGTTATCAATATGCCGTTCCAGCATGGGCAAAAACTGATCACTATCTGCAGGATTACCTGCTTCTATCACCACATCAAGGATCAGACCACTACGGCCTGTACTTAAATTGAGTTTATGACCATACTGAATGTCACGACTGCCTTTAATAATAATGTCGGTGTGCACTTCAAAAATACTGAAAATCTTTTCTTCAGCCGCCACCTTCTCACCGTGAAATACGCGTCGATCTGTCTGGCTGATAACATGTTCAATCAATGGCCTGTAATGCATTACCTGTGCTTGCCAGGCGGCATATTCCTTGCTCATATCCACACCGGTACACTTCAACGTCAAATCGGCCTGATCAATCGATGCCAATGTGTTTCGGGTGGCCTTGATCAAGTCCCGGTACAACCGCGCTTTCTTGTCAGCGCCCCGGGTATAGATAATCGCGCGCATACGCTTTTTCGCCACGCGCTGATGATTGCACCACTTCAGCCTTGGTGCCCCCGGCAGTTCTTCAGCTTCTTTCATGAGCCGCACTAATGTGCGAACACTATCCCATAACAAGCTACTGTCACTGGGTTCGTGGATCATCGATGCTGTTACCGTACTGTCTATTCGCAGCATCTTTCCGCGCTCTATCTTCTCTTGCTGCGCATGTTGTAATAGCCGCAAGTTGATCTGCTCCCATGTGACCGCTGAGATAGCGCTGATACAGCCCTGCAATGTCGGTTTCTTCGGCGTCCAGCCACCGGTTAAACGCGCAAATGTCCGGCAAGCAGATGAATCCATCAAACAAAACACCATATCCTCATAGCTCAGTTGCCGATATTGCTTGAGGAGGGCACAACGCAACACCGAATCAATACTCAAGCCTTTGCGCCCGGTCGCTTCCACTTTGCGCGTTTTGACATCAGCGGCAACCCAGTCCAGCAGATCAAGGTTCTGATCCAGCCATACGGACATCGCTTTGAGTTCGTGGCCGATCTCGTGTTCCGGGTAATATTCAAATATACTGCTCTGGACGGTGCGTTTTTCGCGCATTATCAGCTCCGGTGTTGGTGGGTTTTTCTTTTGTAGTCAATGGTTTAGCTATAAATTATACCTGACTTCACCGGAATTTTCTATTCGTTTTTTGGTGCTTTCTCTTTTTAATTCAATGGGTTGGTGTTTCTGACCGGACACTACCTAGTGTCCGGTCAGAAACTGCCCCTTTTCATGCAGGCAGGATTATTAGAATACGGCAATATTCTTACTTACTCTCTTTGTCTGCACATAATAACGGTCATTCACCGCAATATTCATAATCGCCATCAATTTCCCTGGACACCAGACACAACAAACCTGGGGGCACGTCCCATGGTCTGTCATGACAGCACCTACAAACGGCTATGTCGGTTTCAGACGACCAAACAAAGCCAGGTTGTGTGCAACAACCGATGACCAGACATAAGCATGAAAATGGGGCAGTCCTTTCCAGGTGCATCGTGCCAGTCCGTAAGCCCGTTTGAGACAAGAGATACCCGCTTCGATTCCGGCACGGAAATTCCTTAGCTTACGGTAGACCCAGGGGCTTTTTGCCATGTCCTCGACTTTTAACCCCCGCTTTTTATGGAACACGACGTCCTTGACCTGTAAAGCCTTGGCTTGCGCCAAATTATCCTTGCTGGCATAACCACCATCCGCTGCCATCTGACGGGGCGCTACACCGAAGTTATCAATATGCCGTTCCAGCATGGGCAAAAACTGATCACTATCTGCAGGATTACCTGCTTCTATCACCACATCAAGGATCAGACCACTACGGCCTGTACTTAAATTGAGTTTATGACCATACTGAATGTCACGACTGCCTTTAATAATAATGTCGGTGTGCACTTCAAAAATACTGAAAATCTTTTCTTCAGCCGCCACCTTCTCACCGTGAAATACGCGTCGATCTGTCTGGCTGATAACATGTTCAATCAATGGCCTGTAATGCATTACCTGTGCTTGCCAGGCGGCATATTCCTTGCTCATATCCACACCGGTACACTTCAACGTCAAATCGGCCTGATCAATCGATGCCAATGTGTTTCGGGTGGCCTTGATCAAGTCCCGGTACAACCGCGCTTTCTTGTCAGCGCCCCGGGTATAGATAATCGCGCGCATACGCTTTTTCGCCACGCGCTGATGATTGCACCACTTCAGCCTTGGTGCCCCCGGCAGTTCTTCAGCTTCTTTCATGAGCCGCACTAATGTGCGAACACTATCCCATAACAAGCTACTGTCACTGGGTTCGTGGATCATCGATGCTGTTACCGTACTGTCTATTCGCAGCATCTTTCCGCGCTCTATCTTCTCTTGCTGCGCATGTTGTAATAGCCGCAAGTTGATCTGCTCCCATGTGACCGCTGAGATAGCGCTGATACAGCCCTGCAATGTCGGTTTCTTCGGCGTCCAGCCACCGGTTAAACGCGCAAATGTCCGGCAAGCAGATGAATCCATCAAACAAAACACCATATCCTCATAGCTCAGTTGCCGATATTGCTTGAGGAGGGCACAACGCAACACCGAATCAATACTCAAGCCTTTGCGCCCGGTCGCTTCCACTTTGCGCGTTTTGACATCAGCGGCAACCCAGTCCAGCAGATCAAGGTTCTGATCCAGCCATACGGACATCGCTTTGAGTTCGTGGCCGATCTCGTGTTCCGGGTAATATTCAAATATACTGCTCTGGACGGTGCGTTTTTCGCGCATTATCAGCTCCGGTGTTGGTGGGTTTTTCTTTTGTAGTCAATGGTTTAGCTATAAATTATACCTGACTTCACCGGAATTTTCTATTCGTTTTTTGGTGTTTTCTCTTTTTAATTCAATGGGTTGG
>CAZQWL010000076.1:0-3350 GCA_964597225.1 uncultured Candidatus Saccharibacteria bacterium
ACACGGACATTTTGCTCTGCTACGCGCCGCAAAATTCCGGTTATGTGGGTCGTTATATTTGCAAACCAGCCACCTCGGCTGCATTTCGTGTAAATTATTGTGTAAATTATTCGAATCATAGTTGGTACTAGAGAAATAAATTCATGGGGAGACAGTTTGTTGAGTAGTGATGAAGACAAAATATTTTTCTATCAAGGCAGCGATGCTATTGGTGGTGAAGATTGCTTAAAAAGCATTAAGCAAAAAATCGCTGAATTATCTAATATTAAAAATGTTAGTTTTTTGCTTGGTGCAGGCGCTAGTTCTGATGCTATTCCAAGCATGAAAACTATGCAGGAAGAAATAGCGAAAAGTATTGATGAAGATTCTGATGGTGAAATAAAAAAGCTCTATCAAAGCATAGATGGTGATAACTTGGAGAAGAAGCTAACCATACTCCATGCTAGGAAGAATTACTTACAAGGTATCACCAACGCGGATACAACAGAAATAGAAAATACTGAAAAGCTAATTAAGGCTATTGAAGACTCAATGTATTCAAAAATAAATATTAGCCTTTCAAGCGACGATGCTAAAAAAAGTTTGGGTTTGTATAAACAGCTCTATCAAAAAACAGCACTACGGAACAAGGATCTATCTCGGATCAATATATTTACAACAAACAATGACCTTTTTAACGAAAAGGCGCTTGATACACTTAATATTAATTACAACAATGGTTTTGGTGGTGGTCTTGAGCGTGTTTTTAATCCCGCAAGGTTTAATTTCACGTTCTCAAAAAAGATAGACGCAAATTTAGAAAAATTTGAACCATTAGAAAATATGGTTTATTTGTATAAATTGCATGGCTCTATTAGCTGGGTCGAACAAGAAGGTAACTCATTATTCAATATACATGAGGTTTCAGTTACAGGTGGCGAGGCTAAAGGTGATGAAAGTCATGTGTTAATATATCCAACACCTTTAAAGCAATCGCAAAGCCTTGGAACGCCTTACGCTGATTTAATCAGGGGGTTTCAAACAAAATTATCACAGCCTAATTCAGTAATATTTATTATTGGTTACAGCTTTAGTGATGAGCACCTTAACAAGATTATCTATCAATCTTTGGCATCAAATTCATCAATATCTGTTGTAATTTTTGGGGAATATAGTGATTGTCCACTAGCCAAAATTAAGGACAGTCGAATTTATCGTATATATGGTACAGATAAAGAAAACAAAAAAATTCACTACTTTGAATATATTGTCGAAGAATTACTGCCAAATGCGGATGAAAATATAGACACCACTTTGCTAGATTCCTTTGTGTCTTCAATTAATGCATTGAAGAGTGGCGGTGCTTCATGAAAATTGGCAAAATAACTAGCATCAATTATAGCCAGCTTAAAGTTAAAATATCCTCAGAAATTAGAGGTAGCTCAGTTAACTTACATGGCAATATTTATTATTTTGGTAACATAGGAAGCTACCTTAAAGTCAGCAATGCAGTCGAAGAAATTATTATTTGTGAAGTTATATCTATTTTCGACTCTGATATTCATCAAGAAAAATTGTCGTTTGATATAGAAAGTAATCGTGAACTTTTTCTTAAACCAATTGGCACGATCAATAAAGACAATGAATTTGTGCTTGGTGTAGGCGTTTTCCCAAGCCTGTATAGCGATGTAAGTATTGTGACTTTTCAGGATATGAAGCTTATTTTAAGAACCAATTCCCCCGAATCAGAACAAGCAGGTAAGAACCAAGTTCATCAATCATATTCTTTAGGTGTTAGTAAAAACCTTATTAACTACCCAATTGATGTGAGTATAGATAGTTTTTTCAACATCCACTCAGCGGTACTAGGAAATTCTGGGAGTGGTAAATCCAATACTATTGCTCATATTATTCAAGAAATCCATAAAAAAGAAAACCATTCGGCTACAGGCTCTCGAGTACTTATATTTGATGTTAATGGTGAATACAAGCAAGCATTTACAAATGATAATAATCAGAAAATTTTAATTAAGTACTACAAGCCTAATATAAAGACAATAACTGACGGTTACAGCCCCTTTTATCTACCACATTTCTTATTGTCTCTAGATGAATGGAGTGCATTTCTCTTAGCAACAGATGCTACGCAACGTCCATTTTGGGATAAAGTATTACAGGAAAGCTATCGATTTTACAGAATTGGAAATGAAAGTACAGAAGAACAGAAAAAATTTATTAATTATCTTAGGTATAGAATCTGTAATCTGATATTTAGTACATTACGACAGGCAGATAGTGATACTGCAAGAATCACAACTGCGGCTAGCATACTTGGAAGTATAACCAGTATTATCAATAGTAATGCTGATATTAAAGTTGCCTCAACTGACCTTTTGGGCGACATTGGAAAACTACAAAAAGCATGCTCACTAAGTTTTGGTCAAAATAATGATGCATTAGAAAACGAAACAAAAACTGTTCATCAAAAAGTAGATAATGCTCAAGCCCAAGAAGTGGTTAATTCAAAAATAAAAAATGGTGAATTCTTTGATCACCAATTTTTGAAGATTGCAGCCGAGTTAATTCTTTTGGAGGAGGATGCTCGTGGTAATAGACAAATCCGAGGTTACACCGCAACCATGTTAACTCGATTGGATTATTTTTTAGATAATCCCGACTGCGAATTCATGCGGGAATCACATGAAATTGACTCTGTTGAAAAGTACATTGCAGAACTCTGGGGTAATGAGACCGAAAAGTCTCAGTTAGTCATTATTGATACCAGTGAATTAAGCCCTGATATCCTTGAAACATTGACTAGCGTTACCTCACGATTACTTTTTGATGAACGAAAAAAATTGATTGGCAATGCTCGAAGAAAAAAACCAGTTCACTTGGTTGTAGACGAAGCGCATCGCTATATTAAAAAACACTATGACTATCTGCTTAAAGAAAATATTTTTGAAAAAATAGCTAGAGAAGGAAGGAAATATTCATTCTATTTGCTTGTATCCTCTCAAAGACCTTCTGAGTTATCTGAAACAGTGCTTTCTCAATGCGCTAATTTTATCATTCATCGAATTCAGAATGAGAAGGATATGCATTATATTAAAGCTATACTTCCTTATTTCTCTGATGATTTTACTAACAAAATAAAGCAATCTATACCAGGTGAGGCATTGGTGTTCGGCAATTGCGTTTCAATGCCCCTCCATTTAAAAATTCATAAATCAAGCCCAAGTCCAAATAGTGAAAATTGTAAAATTCCAGAAGAGTGGTTTCAGGGTGAAATTGTATAGTGACCGAAAAATGCAAATATAACAATCACATGCACTCGGACAGCAAAAAGCGCCGCTCGTTCCTCGCTCTGC
>CAZQWL010000077.1:0-3294 GCA_964597225.1 uncultured Candidatus Saccharibacteria bacterium
GTTAAGTAATTAGAACTCGCCCTCTGAACTTCTTTCATATATTTTTCTGATGTAAAAACCCATATAACCGTTTAACATACATTTTGAATCTTAAAAAAATCTAAAAAACTGCTATACTATTCAACCCACTATCAAAGAATCCTAAAAAACCCTATGCTTGACTACCTAAGAAATCAAATAAATAAAAACAATAAAATAGTCATGATAATTATTTGTAAAAATGAGGAAGATGTCATCGCAGAAAATATTCGTTTTCATAAAATAATGGGCATTGAACACTTTGTTGTCATGGATAACGGTTCAACAGATAAGACCCGAGAAATTTTACAATCCTTTCAAGATTTAAATATTGTTAATTTAATAATATTTGATAACCCATCCCAAAAATTTGAGAAAAAAAAATGGATTTGGCAACTGGTTAAGTTTGCTCAAAAAAACCTCGGGGCAACGCATGTTATTCCTTGTGATGCTGATGAATTTTGGTTTACTCAAAACCTTGATATTAAAGCCCATATAAAAACCGACGATGTAAATATTATTGTCAACCGAAAAAACTTTGTTATTTCTGATGAAATTTTCAACCATAATGGTGACTATTTACTTGAAAAGTATCGTGTTGACTATCCATTATGTTATGACAAGCAAGCCGAGTTAAAGTCAGATAATTTATCGTTACTATTTGCCAACATAGGGCCTAAAGTTTTAGTCTCGCCATCTGGACTAATTTCTCTTAATGCTGGGTTTCATCGTGCAAAACATCTACTACAACATAAGAAAAGAAAAGAAACTAATTTAATTGTTTATCACTATCCAATTAGAAGCTACGAACAGTTCTTTAAGAATGTAGAAAACCGCTCTCTTATCTTAAAAAACACACCTAATGCAAGTATGGGCAATCATTACAAGCGCTGGGCAAAACTATATTTTTCAGGGAAATTAGAAAATGAATATGAACGTATACTGATTACCAAAGAGGATATTAAAGGATTATTAAAAGTAGGGGCAATTACAAAGGATGAAACTATAAGTAACTTAAGAAAATCAAATTATTTTTAAAAATTTATCTTATCCATCGTTGAAACCACCTCAACCCCCATTTTTTTCATAATAGAAATAAACTTTTTTTGAAATTTATCTTCAGTTGATAAAATTGCTTTTAAATTAATATCCGGGCGTAGCCAGTGGCAGGTTAACAATGCCGTTCCTACATCACCTAATACCATACATTTTTTTGGCAAAACGGGCAATAAAAATTCTGAAGCTAACGCTGCTGGAATTATTTTATCTACCCCTAATCGTTTTAAATTTAACGGATCCCCCGTACCAACTCTTGGGTGATATTTAATTGCCACGGTTTTATTTTTTTTCTTTAGCTTACAAAGCAACACTTCAAGCTTAGGTAGATAACCTTGCATTTTTGCTACATTATTTGGATGAGGGATAAAAATTAAAACCTCTATTCCTTGATAAGTATCTATTTTTTCCGAAAATAGCGCTAATACTTGCTGACTTAGCTCTATTATTTTTTCATCTAAAAACAATTTTACATCAAGCTTATATAGTTTTTTACCTTGTTTAATAATGGGCAAAGCAACTTCTGGCTGAAACAAGTGTACCTGCTTTATATTTGAAGATGCACCTATTGTCTTAGGTTCTTCCCACCAAAAACCATAACTTATTTTTTTTAAAAAACTACTAACTAAATCTTTATACCAAACGTTCTTTCTGCCCGAATAACTATACAAACCATCATCTAAATAGCCTCCATCAGGGTTAGATTGCTTCATATGATACATTGCATATTGAAATTCTACTCGACGGTCGCTACCCGTAAAAATGATAGTTGGGGTAAAGCGGTTTAACTCAGTTTTTAACCACTTAAAATTAGCTTTTCGTTCTTTTAGTTTAGCAACTCCCTTTTGATTACCACATAAAATATGCGTGCCACAAAAAGGTGAACCTTGCCAATTTTCTAAAGCTCTCATGTATAAATTATCTGTACAGTTTTTTTGATCAATTAACCATAATTCTTTTTTACCTGATGATTGATAATGCAAAGCATGAACACAACTAATCAATATATTTAAAGGAGTAGATGGTAAGTACAAAATTGATTCTGGCACGAGCTAGTCCTCTAAACCTATCGCTTGATTTGCATGACCTGATAATACCCGCTGTAATTTTTCAGTCATTTTTTGCAAGTGTTCTGCCGTCAACGAATACATCGCATCGCCAGTAATAACATACTCATTTTTTATAAAGCACAAATAGCTATTAACTAAATTTTCATCAATTTCCCAAGCAACTAAATTTTTAAATGTGTCTAATAATTCTTTTCGATTGGTCGCCAATTTAACTAATCCATCAAAACTATAAATAGCCTCACCCAAAACAATAAGCTTTTTTCGAGCCATAATTGCTTCCATACCAACAGTAGAATTAATGGTCATAACAGCCAAAGCATTCAACACTAAACTAGTCGAATCAATACCTTCAACAAACTGAATTCTTCCATTTGTCTGCAAAGCCATTTGTTTTAAATCATCATAGTTTTCAGGGCAAGCAGGATGCTCTTTAATAACAAAACTTAGCTCAGGATTTTTTATAGATAAATATTCAACTTCAGTATAGAAATCTCGCATCTGTTGAATCCAAGGGGAGTGCAAATATACATTGCTATCTTCAACCACCTGAAAAGGCACAAAAATATAATTTTTAGGTAATAACTCATCCAAAAATCTACTAGAAGATGAACTTATAAGCAGGACATCTTGCTCTTTACAATTATATTGCAGATAAAATTCTTTATTTTTAGGTAAGGAGCTATAAAAATTAACACCTTTTGGGTCTAAACAAGAGTAACCAGGCAAAGGCCCTCTTTCAAAAAAAATAACTTTTTTATTAGCCTCTTTAGCTGCCAAAACTAAAATTGCTTGACGAAATTTTTTACCATTCCACACACCAACATAGTCTGCTGATTCCGTTTTCAAAAAACCTAAATATCGTAAAAATAACCAACTAGCTTCTAACCATTTTAACGCTCTAAAAATAAGCCAATAGAAACTTGGCTTTGCTTGCCCTGACGCACTATTCTTCTTTCTTTTTTGAAGAAAATTGATCTGATAGCCGATGGCAGAAATAGGTAATGAAAAACAAACGGTAGGAAAGCTAAACTTTTTATACCACCAAACAGAAAGCTGTTTAGGCAAGCAAGCTTGTAACTTAGAGAAATACGCTAATTGATCTTTACTCGCCGCAAAAAAAACAAGCCTATTCATTTTCTAAAGCCTTCCA
>CAZQWL010000078.1:0-3281 GCA_964597225.1 uncultured Candidatus Saccharibacteria bacterium
TGCACTCCTACAAAAAACGGGTGTATGTCTGCGGGTAGTTCCATGGTTTCCATAAGACGACCATCGGGTGACTTCCCTGAGAATACCAGTCCTTTATTTTCTAGTTCCATTACATATTTCGGATTCACTTCATACCGATGTCGATGTCGCTCAAGAATATCTGTCTGCTTGTATGCCTTCTGTACCACCGTACCTTTCTTTAGTACTGCTGGGTACTGTCCAAGGCGCATTGAACCTCCCATGTCACCTTTAGCAATCTTTTCCTTCTGGTCTTCCATAACCCCTACTACAAGCTCAGGAGCTTTATCATCGATTTCTTCGGTACTTGCGTTTTTCTTTTTTAGAACATTCTGTGCAAACTCAAGTACAGCAAGTTGCATACCATAACAAATACCGAAGTACGGGATACGGTTTTTTCGTACATATTCTATGACCTTCATTTTCCCTTCGATACCTGTCTTCCCAAATCCTCCTGGTACAAGTACTCCGTCGTATTTCTTAAGCTCACGCAATTTCTTGCCGTCAGTAAAGTCTTGTGAAGATAAATAAGTAATCTCTGGCTTCAGACCAAGCTTGTATGACGAATACTTAATTGCCTCAAGTACCGAAATATATACATCTGAAAGCACAAAGTCACCCGAGCTAAAGTATTTTCCTATAACTGCAATCTTCACGGTGTCTTTGGTATTTTTAGACTTTGATACAAACCGTTTCCATTCAGACAAGTCTGACTTCTCAGAACACTTCAAGTCCAGCAAGTCACATAGTCGCTCTGAAAGGTGTCCTTTTTCAAAATTTAGTGGAATATCGTAGATACTCTCTACATCTGGTGCAGAAATAACATTTTCTACTTTTACATTACAAAACTTCGCAATCTTCTCTTTGCGTTTCTGATCAACTGGTACCGGTGCGCGCGCAAGAATCATATCGGCAAATACTCCGGAGCTGTTTAGTGTACGTGCAGCATGTTGTGTAGGCTTAGTCTTCATTTCACCAACGCTCCCAGGCACAGGCAAGTAGCTGACCATAACCACAGCTACGTCATCAGGAGTTTCTGTTTTCATCATTCGTATTGCTTCAATAAAGAGAATGCTTTCGTATTCGCCTACTGTCCCTCCAACTTCAATCATCACCACATCTGCGTTGGCAAGATCTCCTGCCTTCTTGATACGTGATATAGCCTCAATAGGAATGTCGGGAACAACCTGTACATTGCGTCCTTCGTATCCAAGGTTTCGTTCTTTTGCAATCACTGCTTGATAGACACTCCCTGTGGTCATGTAGTTTATCGATGGAATATCAATATTTAAAAAACGTTCGTAATTCCCCATGTCTTGATCTGTTTCTAGACCATCATTAAGTACAAAACACTCCCCGTGCTCTGTTGGGTTCATGGTTCCCGCGTCTACGTTCACGTATGGATCAATCTTCACTGCGGTCACGGTAAGCCCTCGCGCCTGTAGAATTTTTGCAATAGACGATGAGGCGATACCCTTCCCCACACCACTCATAACCCCGCCGACGACAAAGATGTATTTAGTGTTTTTGAGTCTGCTCTTTTTCGTACTTGTTTTCTTAGTCATCTTTTAAGTTTATTATTTATACTCGTAGGTATCGTGATACTGCCAATATACTTGAAAATACACCCATCGCTATTCCTGTACCAACTAAAACAATAAAGATATGTGCAAAGTCTGACACAAAGTAATTAAATATGTTAAATTGGAAAAACTGCTCAGTCTCTGGTCCAATCCATACCACCAATGGGTACATGACTAAAAGAGCAAGCACCCCGGCAGTAATACCATACATTATTCCCTGTAGCATAAATGGTCCGCGGATAAACATATTGCTTGCACCCACCAATCGCATCACTGAAATTTCTTCGCGAGTGGTGTACACCGTCAGACGAACTGTGTTGTATGTAATAAGCACTGACGCTGCAATAAGGACAATCATGATGATGAATGTTGTGGTTTCGACGGCTCCTATAATTGCAGTGAGTTTATTAATAGCTTCTTGGTTTTTCTGGAAGTTTACCTCATCAATCAACGGGTTTTGTGAATCTTCGATAGCCTTCTGGTCTGCCAAAAAAGTGGCAATACCTTCATACTGAGACGTTTCTTTTGCACGAATAGACAATGATGCACCAAGAGGGTTGTCTCCAAGCTCTTCAAGCCCTTGCATGATAGTCTCGTCATTCTTATGGAGCTCTGAGAATGCTGCTAATGCATCTTCACGTGAAGTAAATTCCACCTCAGCAACATCAGGCAGTGCTTCAAGTGATGTCTGCAGTAAGTCAATCTCATCCTGGTCTGCTGTAGTTACGAAATACACATTGATATCTACCTTTTCTTGAATATTCTCAAGAGATACTCCAAGTAACGTATCTATCATCATAGTAGAGCCAACAACAAACAGTGAAACCGCCATCACAAAAATAGCTGCGATGGACACAAAGGCATTACGCCAAAATCCTACAAAACCTGCTCTTACAATTCGTTTAAATGCTGTCCACATGGTTAGTTTTTGTTACTGATTAAGAGATTTTTATAAAACATACTTACCTTCCTTATCATCTCGAACAATGCGACCTTCATCCATAGTAATCACTCTTTTTTCTAATTCATCAATCACACCTTTATTGTGTGTAGTCATAATCACCGTAGTACCTAAATCATTAATTTTGCGCAATATCTGCACTACCTCATAGGTAGCAATCGGATCAAGATTTCCGGTAGGCTCATCTGCAATGATAATATCTGGCTGATTCACAATAGCGCGCGCTATTGCTACTCGTTGCTTTTCTCCTCCTGATAGTTCACCTGGGAAATTCCAAACCTTATCTTCAAGGTCCACTAACGCGAGTGCCTGGGGAACGTTCTCTTCTATTTCGGTATTAGAACGACCATTTGCCTCCATGGCAAACGCAATATTTTCATATGCCGTCTTATGTGGAAGCAGTTTAAAATCCTGGAAGACAGTTCCAATTTTTCGTCGATACTTTGGGAGTTTTTTTCGAGGTATTTTGTGGATATCCAATGATTCAAAAAAAACCTGGCCTGAGGTAGGCCTATCTTCTGCAATTAACATTTTAAGGAGAGTCGTTTTCCCTGCTCCAGAATGTCCCACAATAGATACAAATTCTTTAGGAGCAACCTGAAAAGAAATCCCCTCCAAAGCAGAACCCTCTCCTTCTCCATACAACTTGGAAACATTATCAAAATAAATCATAAATCAATTCCCTCTAGTTTATCCTATGTCAGTGTATGTGTCCAAAA
>CAZQWL010000079.1:0-3280 GCA_964597225.1 uncultured Candidatus Saccharibacteria bacterium
CATTCGGCAATGCCTGTTTCGGTTATTGATGCCTCAAAATTTCATGGGCGTAATATCTCGTTGAATGAAGTGTTAAAGAGAGTGGCAGGGGTTCGAGTTAAGCAACAAGGTGGACTAGGAAGCCGTTCTACTATTGCAATTCAAGGTCTAGAAGGGCAAAGGGTTAAGATATTTTTAGACGGTAGTCCTCTGAATTCACCAGATGGTTCATTTGGTATTAATGATATTCCTATTCAATTAATAAAACGGATTGAAATCTATAAAGGTGCGATCCCAGGAAGGTTTGGTGCAGATGCGTTAGGTGGGGCAGTTAATGTTGTGACGATTGAACCACCTGATGGTGGGTATGTTGATTTGAATTTGTCATTAGGCTCTTATGGTGAAAAGCGTTTTTCATTTGTAGTAAAAAAAGGGTTTAAAGAATATGATATTCAAGCTGGTTTTGGAGGGTTTTATAACGAAGCCGCTAATGATTATATTATGGATTCACCTCATGTGGAAGGATTGGAAATCAAGCGTGATCATGCCGCTTTTAAATCAGTTGCTTATGCTACCGGTGGTAAAGCAAAAAATTATTGGTTTGATGAAATATCTTGGGAGCTTGTTCGTTATGAATCCTATAAGGAGACTCAAGGTACTAGGGATAATATACAAGACATTCATGATAAAAGTGGAATAAATGTTGTAGCGTTGGGGCTTGAAAAAACTTTTTTGAATCAAGATTTAGAGATGGAATACGATTTTACCTTTGTTGATATGGAGTTAAATCATGTTGACAAGGCAACGACTTGTTATAACTTTGACGGATCAACTAGAAATTGCCCAGGTGAGGGCGGCGTGGGTGAGCTAGGTGGGAAGCCCCAAGATACCAAAGACAAAAAGGTCGAGTTAAGGCATAGTGGTAATTTATTATATCATCTAAACAAGAACCATGCTCTTAATTTCCATATTAATACTAGAATTTCAGATTTTAAACCTAAGAATAAACTAAGTTCTGATGCAAGAAATCCTTCAAACATTACTAAAACAGTATTGTCATTAAGTCATGAAGCATCATTCTTTGATAATAAAATTCAAAATGATTTCGGTGTAAAAAATTATATATATGATTACGAGATATCTCCTATTCTTTCGTCCAATGAAACCAAGCAACACTCGGGTTCAGACTTAGGGTTTTATGAAGCTATTCGTTACGAAGCAGTTGATGATTTATTTTTAAAAATGTCCTATGAGCATTCATACAGGATCCCAAATGATGGTGAAATATTTGGTAATGGTAGTTTTATCAGTCCAGCCCCAAATCTTGTACCAGAAGAGTCCCATAATATTAATGTTGGTGTCTTATTTGATAGCTATAAATTTATGGATTTTCCATGGGTTAAGCTTGAAGCAAGCCTATTTTATAAAGACTTAACCAATATGATTCGATTGCAACCAGGTATTGGTGCAAATGCTGGTTATATTAATATGGGTAAAACAGAGGTCAAAGGCTTTGAAATTGAAGCTAATTTTGATATTAATGATGATTGGTATGCTTACGGAAATTACACAAATCAAAGCCTTTTAGACAAACAAAAAATTTCACAAGGAACTAATTCGGTTCCGAACCCGAGTTATAACTTTCAGATACCGAATGTAGCAACTCAATATGCCAATATTGGTTTGGAATATAAGACATTAGGGTTGTTTCGTCCAGATTCTATGTTAAAGCTATTTTGGGAAACCAGTTGGGTTGACCAATACTTTTATGGTTTTGAAATGAGTGTTCATCAAGATAGAAAGATTGAAGAACAACTTACCCATACCGCAGGTTTTGAATATTCATTCTTGGAAGATGCAGCGATACTCGGGTTTGAGGTAAGTAATTTGACAGATGAAAAAGTTTCTGATGTATTCAACTATCCATTAATGGGTAGAACTTTTAACCTAAATCTACGCTATTTGTGGATGGAATAAATCGTTTTTAACAAGGAAAATAGAAAATGAAATTAAATAAATTATTAACAGCAATGAGTATTAGCTCAGTATTAATATTAGCTGGCTGTGGTGGCGATGGTAATAGCCCTAAGGTTGATCCAAATAACAAAGGTGACGCTGATATGGTCGTTTCAACTATGGTTCTAGGAGAACCACCTAGTGGCTATGTTAATGCCGTCAAGGGTTCAAGTAGCAGTATTACAAATGGTAATGGGCTAGATTCTGAACCATCTAGTGGTTTGTATTCTTACAATGGGTTTATTTATACAACTGGTGCACTTGGGAGTAACAGTATCTATAAATATTCCGTTGCAGAGGATAATAGTTTAAATTTAGTAAAAGAATTATCAACAGCAACGGACGGTTTATCTATCCCAACATCTTTTACCTTTGTTAACAACTCCAAGGCATATATTCCTTTAGCGGGCACAGGTAAGTTACTCGATATTAATTTAGATGACTTTTCAATTAGAGAAGAAATTGACTTGTCTGATTACGCAATGGATGCAGATTTAAAGTTACATCTCGACGGTGGAACAGACACGAATCCAGAACCTTCTTCTGCAGTTATTAGAGATGGCAAACTCTATTTAGCACTTGGTCAAATAACCTCCTTCCAAGGCGACGGGGCTTTTCAGTGTCGAGGTAAAGCGAGCTTATTAATTATTGATATTGCAACCAATGCAATTGAAAAACATATTGATGATGATAGAACTTGTACCTCTGGTTCTATTTCACCAAATTCAGAATTAACCTTAACTGAGAATGGCGATATTTATGTTAATAATGTCGCCTCATTTGGCTATCACCCAACCATTCCACCAGGTTATTTAAGAATTAAATCAGGTGAAACTACTTTTGATTCAAGTTATTTCTTTAATTTAAAAGACTTAGATCTAACTGCAGATTTCCCAAATTTATCTGCTGAAACCGCAGTACCATCTTATGTCTATAAAGAAAAGTATCATGGTGGCAAGTTATATATGACGATGTTTATCATGGGGTTAACAACAGGAGAGATGAATGATTTTATTGGTAATAAAAACTATCAACCCTACACGCTTGATTTAGTCAACAAAACCGCAACTAAGTTAGCTAACCCACCAACAAATGGTTGGAGTGCTGGTGTGTATTTATATAACAATGAAATCGTTTTTCCAGAAGCAACTGCTGACCATAATGGCTTGTATAAAGCGAATGCAACCGAACCATTTTTAACAACGGTGGGTCAACCTATACATGTTGTTGACTTAGATTAGTTTATTATTGTTTTTACTAAAAGAATCTCCTACGGGAGATTTTT
>CAZQWL010000080.1:0-3190 GCA_964597225.1 uncultured Candidatus Saccharibacteria bacterium
CTAAAAACCGTTATGGTTTACTTTTGACAGCTAAGAAGTTAGAAGAGATTAAAAAACGTGTTTTAGATTTGGTGACCAATAAGCACTTTCAAAAGTTACTAGAGGCTGCAGAGGTAAGTACTGAACAGTCACTTTCTTTTGAAGATGAGTTAAAACAAGTTGATTTATTTTTGACTTATGAGAACAAGTGTGTGGTATTGGACTATAAAAGTTCTAAGAAGTATCATTTGAAGCATGTGAGTCAAGTTAGGCATTATAAGAAGGCGATACAGAGTATTGTTGGGAAACCTACTACTGGGGTTTTGGTTTACTTGTTGGAGGATGGGGTTGAGTTTGTTGGGGTTTAAGGGACGGTATCCTATTAAAGAGTAAATTATAGTTTAACGAGTATGTTTTATTATGTATTGACTCTATTTAATATATTTTACTCCTTAGGCATCTTGCAAAATTAGGAACCGATGGCTTTAGCCTCGTCTTGTTCGGGACTAAAGTCTCCGATTCCAAAGGGTTCTGCAAGATGTCTCTTAAAACAAGTTATTTTTAAAAGTATAAATCAACACTTGACACTTTATAGTATTTTTTGTATACTTCCTTAAAACTATGAGGAATACTCATGAACATGCTTTTTATTATTGTTACCATAGGTTTTAGTCTAATGTTACTTGAACGCTTATTTCCTGACCGAACATTGCCCAAAGTTAAAACGTGGTGGCTTAGAGTATTTGTCATAAATCTTATGCAGTTTGGCATTGTACTTTTAGGCATGTTCACTTGGGACGTATGGTTTCAGTCGCATCAATGGTATGTGTTAGAAGGGTTACCTCCGTACTTGTTAGGCTTCATTGCCTATTTAGCCATCACTTTTGTGTTTTATTGGTGGCACAGAGTACGTCATGATTCACAGCTGTTATGGAAATTTCTCCATCAGTTACATCATAGTGCCAGTCGCTTAGAGACCATCACTTCTTTTTATAAGCATCCACTTGAAATATTTATTAATTCATTACTCATGGGTACAATCTCTTACTTGGTCTTGGGCTTAAATGTGGAAGCTGTTGCATGGTCTGTGTTATATAGTTCTATTGGGGAATATGTTTATCACATGAATATTAAAACACCTCATTTTATGGGCTACTTTTTTCAGCGTCCTGAAATGCATAAAATTCATCATAAAGAAGGCGTACACTATAATAACTTTTCAGACCTTCCCTTGTGGGACATGCTTTTTGGAACTTATGAGAATCCGAAAAATTTAGAAGCTAAAGCTTGTGGGTTCTCCAGTGAAAAAGAGAATGAATTTTTGAAAATTTTGACCTTTAAAAATGTCAATAAACCCTATAAAAAGGCTAAAAAATGAAAGTCAAAATATTATCAATACTTTTAGTACTACTAGGGCTAATGCAGTCTTTTGGACATATTGTGGGAAGCAAAACCATAAAAAATTTAGGACTAATTTCTGTGGCTTCTCCTTTGCCCATTGTCTTTACACAACAAAAAGGTTTTTTGGAAACTTTTGCTTTAGAATTTAGGCTCATTTATGAAGAGGATGGGGTAGAGAAAAGTATTAAAATTACACCTAAACTTTATGCTAAACTAGATAAGCCATATAATTACAGAAATGTATTGGGAGCTGCTATCTCTTATGGCCCTATTTTACCCCAAGAGCTTGTGCACTCTGTGTTGGACTATGCCTTTGTAAACCCTGCAATTGTGAGTCAAAGATTTGGTATTAAAAAAATGAAAAATGCACGAATAGAACTTATTTCTAAAACCAAAAATGTAGAGAAAAAATATATTTTAAACATTGGAGAAAAATAATGAATGTGAAATACCCTGCTTATCAATTTGCTCTGTTTCGTATGATTTTTGGCTTTTATTTATTAGTCCATTTTCTCTATTTAATTCCTGTGGCTTCTGAACTTTGGTCAAATGCTGGATTTATCTCTGATGTGACACTTAATCCTAGTTATGGATTTTTTCCCAATGTATTGTATGTTTTAAATACAGAGTTGATGCTTACGCTATTTGTTTGCTTCATGGCACTTTTGTCTTTCTTTGTGATGATAGGTTTCTATAGACGAACGGCTAGTTTATTGCTTTGGTATGGATGGGCATGTTTGTTTCATCAAAATAATCTTATTTTAAATCCAGGGATTCCCATGGTCGGCTGGTTACTTGTGGCTTTGGTACTCATCCCAAAAGGTGAGGGCTTTGCTGTAGAGAAAGAAGAAGTAGATTGGTACATGCCACCCATTTTGTTTTGGGGTGCATGGATTATTTTGGGTGTTGCTTACACCATAAGTGGACTTGACAAAGCCCTGTCTCCTAGTTGGCAAGATGGTTCAGCGATTACTCATTTGTTGAACAACCCTTTGGCTAGGGATTATTTTGTACGTGATTTCTTACTTTGGTTACCTGAGGTCTTTCGTCAATTTTTAACATGGGGAACATTGCTACTTGAAATTACTTTTGGTTTTTTTGCCCTATTTTCCAAAACACGTCTTTGGGCATGGTTAATGATTATGACAATGCACTTAAGTATTTTACTCATTGTGGATTTTGCAGATTTAACATTTGGGGTGATAATGCTTCATCTTTTTACCTTTGATGGACGTTGGTTTAACGTGGCAAACAAGGATTTAGTGAAAAAAGAACGTATAGTGATTTTCGATGGGGTGTGTGGTTTTTGTAACAAGTCCATAGACTTACTCATCAAACTAGACAAAGATAAGCTTTTTAAATACACTTCTTTACAAGGTGAATATGTTAAAAAACTAGACATAGCTAAAGATTTAGAGAGCATCGTCTTTTATGAAGAGGGAAAAATTTACTACAAGTCCACAGCTGTCTTAAAAATCCTTAGAAGCCTTGGTGGGGTGGGAATTCTTGCGAATATCTTTTTTATTATTCCAAAATTTATACGAGACTTTATCTATGATGTTATTGCGAAGTATCGTTACACAATTTTTGGGAAAATGGAGACTTGTCGTATGCCTAAGGTTGAGGAGAGGGCGTTGTTTTTAGCATGAAGTGAATATTTATCTTAATTAAACCTTAATTTAAATAAATTTTAAGCTTATCTAGCTATACTTCGCCCACAAAAGTTCATAGCAACTGTTATGAGTTTATTTAAACTAAGGATATTACATGAAATTAACATCTGTAATGAAGCCTCATGAAGTTCAAAGAG
>CAZQWL010000081.1:0-3100 GCA_964597225.1 uncultured Candidatus Saccharibacteria bacterium
TTGTCTAAGTGGTAACCCCACGGAGGCACAGTGAAAGCGAGCGTGAATAGCGCGAATATAGGGTAGGGGTACGACCCGAAGCGGGATGAGCTTGCCATGAGCAGGGTGAAGCGAAAGTAAAATTTCGTGGAGGCCCGAACCGGTTGACCGTACAAAATCATCGGATGACTTGTGGTAAGGAGTGAAAAGCTTATCGAATTCCGTAATAGCTGGTTCTCTCCGAAACAGCTTTAGGGTTGGCGTCGCGTGATCCCTCTGGGGGTAGAGCACTGGAAAGAAAGAACAGGGCGAAAGCTCGTCTTTCTTATCAAACTCCGAATACCAGTAGGTTATAGCGCGGCAGTTAGACTATGGGGGAGAAGCTCCATTGGTCGAAAGGGAAACAGCCCAGATCGCCAGTTAAGGTCCCTAAATATATACTCAGTGTCAAATAAGGAGGTGAGGATTCACCGACAGCCAGGAGGTTGGCTTAGAAGCAGCCATCCTTTAAAGATAGCGTAACAGCTCACTGGTCGAGAGTCCTTGCGCCGCAAATGAACGGGGCTCAAGTATATTACCGAAACTGCGGATTTTATCTTTCTTCGGAAAGTTAAAGTGGTAGGAGAGCATTCCATTCTGCTATGAAGCCAAGGGGAGACCCACGGTGGAGCGTATGGAAGAGAGAATGCCGGCACAAGTAACCGCAAGGAGGGTGAGACCCCCTCCCGCCGAAATACCGAGGTTTCCTGGGCTATGATAATCAGCCCAGGGTTAGTCGGTCCTAAGCAGATCCCGAACGGGGGATGCGATGGATAGCAGGTTAATATTCCTGCACACTGTTGTGTTGCGATGGAGGGACGGAGCGTTGTACTCTTTGCACCTTATTGGATTGGTGTTGGAGCTATGAGCGTGCTACTTAGGTAAATCCGGGTAGCAATAGCGCAAGTAGAGTCTGAATGTGAGGCCACGGCCGATCAAAAAAGGGGAGCACGCTTCCGAGAAAAACTTCTAAGCATAAACATAACGGTACCGTACCTAAACCGACACAGGTGGTAAGGTCGAGAAGACCAAGGCGAACGAGTGAGAGGTCCTTAAGGAACTCGGCAAAAAAGCGATCGTAACTTCGGGATAAGATCTGCCCAGCCGTACATTCAGTCTTTAAGTGGTAACATAATTGAATATGTATTCAATTTATGTTATTCAACATTCTGTAACAAAACAGATGTATATTGGTAAAACCAATAATCTTAAAAGACGGATTCAAGAACATAATTCTAATAAACAAACCGCTACAAAACGCAAGAATGGTGAATGGATACTCATTTATGCTGAAGCGTATCGTTGTAAGAAAGATGCTGATACAAGAGAATTAAAACTTAAACAGCATGGAAGTAACAAACGATGGTTAAAAGATAGGATTAAAAATAGCACTCTTGAAGACTGAATGTACGGCTGGGCCGCAGCGAAAGATTTCCTGGCGACTGTTTACCAAAAACACAGCTCCCTGCGAACTCGTAAGAGGATGTATAGGGGGTGACGCCTGACCAATGCCGGAAGGTTAAACACGGATGGTGAAATGAACTTCGGTTTGTTTTGCTGGGCTGTGTAAGCCCCGGTCAATGTCAGCGATAACTATAATCGTTCTAAGGTAGAGCATATATCCATACTTATTTATAAGTGGAAATATGTTCTACGGACTGGAACGATTATAGAGTAAACAGCCTGAGCCACAGTTACCTTATGTCGCAGTAATGCGCATATAGTCCAACTGTAACCAACAAGAGACCAAATGTTACAGATCCTACCCTCAGTAATGAGAAGGATTAAGATAGAGTCCTATTGTGCACGCATACATGAAGGCGTATGCTCGACATCCTTAGGGATGTTGAAAAGAAGGAAAAATAGAGCGTATTTCCTTGTCGGGTAAGTTCCGACGTGCACGAATGGCGTAACGACTGGGAAACTGTCTCAAGGACCCGCTCGGTGAAAATACAATCCCGGTAAAGATGCCGGGTACCTGCAGTTAGACGAAAAGACCCCAGGAGCTTTACTGTAGCTTCGTATTGGGGCTGTTGAATTTATGTGTAGCATAGTGGGGAGACTTTGAAGCGGGCTTTCGGGTACCGTGGAGTCGTCAGTGAAATACCCATCTTAAATTTGGCAGTCTCTAACCTGGAGGGCAAAACCTTTCAGGGACAGTGCGTGGTGGGCAGTTTTAGTGGGGCGCTACCCTCCTAAAGAGTAACGGAGGGGTCTCAAGGTCAACTAGTCGCGAATGGAAACCGTGATGATAGTGCAATGGCATAAGTTGGCTTGACTGTAAGGCGTAGATGCCAAGCAGATACGAAAGTAGAGCATAGTGAACCGATGGTACGCTTTAGATGCGTCCGGAGATTACCCGATAAAAGTTACCCTGGGGATAACAGGCTAGTATTGCCCAAGCGTCCATAGCGACGGCAATGTTCGGCACCTCGATGTCGGCTCGACTTATCCTGGGGCTGGAGCAGGTCCCAAGGGTTTGGCTGTTCGCCAATTAAAAAGTCACGCGAGCTGGGTTTAGACCGTTCTGGTTGTGTATACTATTTATTTAGTTTCATTACCAGAACCAATCTAAACCCGAGGAGAGTGTGGAGACACTCGAAGACATCATCACGGCGGCATAGCATAGTAATATGTTGTGAGAAGCTAACTGATATCGGTGAAACCCATACTTTATGGGCAATACCGAGGGAAGTTAATACGTTTCATTGGGAGAAAGGAGGTGTCATCATGGCAAATATTCCCATTAGCGAGGATCTTTATCAAAGAGGCGAGAAAGCTTACAAAGCTGGTCGTCTCATGCGGATTCCGCTCGGATTGTTGCTGCTAGCAGTAGCAATCAAGGTCCTGTACTTTATGTGACCGAAACGGAAGCCGTTTCGGCTTCCAATGAAGTGTATTAACACCCGTAGAGACTACACGTTAGCCTTCCATATTTTGGAAGATGATATAGTCCGATCCCGCTGGTAACAGCGGCGTCACTAACTGCTAATTGCTAGCAGCTAATGGCTACTATTGCGTGAGACAGGTTGGTCTCCTATCTACTGCAGGCGTCGATACTTGACGAGATTTGTCCCTAGTA
>CAZQWL010000082.1:0-1364 GCA_964597225.1 uncultured Candidatus Saccharibacteria bacterium
GCGATATGACTCCGGCTTGGCAAGAGGTCGAAACTGCCTCAAGGCAGTTTCTAAAACAAACAAAACCCCTGGGCTTAAGCCCAGGGGTTTTGTTTGTTTTACCTCTTGCCACCCATAAGTGGTCCGGGTTTTCGTCTTGAGACAATCAATTTGTTTGAGTGTTTCTTTGGTGAACGAGTCTTTTGACCCTTTCCTGTTGGTCGTCCCTGCTTGGTTTTTGCTCGTTTGAGCCCTCGCGGAGACTTACCTTCACCACCTCCATGCGGGTGATCAACGGCATTCTTCGCAGTACCACGAGTCTTCGGTCGAAGCCCCATGTGTCGTGCGCGTCCTGCTTTACCGAGTGATACCAAACGATGTTCTTCGTTGGATACTTCTCCGATTGTTGCCCAACATGTTGAAAGTACTTTACGAACCTCCGTTGATGGCATTTTAAGTGTCGTGTATCCACCATCATGAGCAATCACTTCAGCGTGAATTCCAGCAGCCCGTGCAATACGTGCGCCTCCTTCTGGCTTCATTTCCACTGCGTACACGAATGTACCTAGAGGAATTTTAGCCAACGGGAGTCGGTTTGCCTTCGTAGGCTTTGCTGTTTCAGACACAATAAATGTATCGCCTTCTTTCATTCCTTGTTGTGAAAGAATGTATCGACGCGCTCCATCTGCGTACAGAACAAGTGCAATGAATCCAGTTCGATAAGGATCGTATTCAATAGTCTCTACTTTCGCAGGAATATCTTTTTTATCAAACTTGAAGTCAATTTCTCGGTATTTTCGCTTGTTCCCAGCTCCTCGGTACCAGTTTGTGATACGTCCAGCGCTGTTACGTCCACCAGTTGATTTCTTACCTTTTGTAAGAGCCTTAAGCGGCTTGCTTGCAGTCGATGTAAGGTACTTCTTGTACTCAATTACAGAACCGTCTCGTCGCCCTGGTGAAGTTGGTTTATATTTTTTTACCATAATATATTGCCTTCAGATTATACAAGGTTGATTGAGTCACCGTCTTTCAAGTAGACGTATGCCTTTTTCACACCTTGTTCTGTTAAACGACGACCTTTTTTCTTTGACAGAAACTGTCGCGGAGCTTTGTTTACGATGTTTACTTTCACCGGCGTCACACTGTAGAGAGACTTAATCGCATCTCGCACAAGGTACTTTGTCGCATCGGCTCGGATGATAAATGTATACACATTTTTTTCACCCATGCCTACTGACTTTTCAGTAACGTGTGGTCGTACGAGTACGCCTGCAAGATCATAATCGGTTGGTAGTGAATTACTCACTACTGGCTTTGAAGCCATAACCTTTTTTGATTCTTTCTCTTCAGATTTCTTTTCTTTTGTTCGACTAAAGAGTGCCATA
>CAZQWL010000082.1:1464-3095 GCA_964597225.1 uncultured Candidatus Saccharibacteria bacterium
TTGTTTCCGCCTTCGCTCCTTTCTTAGAAGCTCGTGCTACCAACGTTTCTACTGAAGCATCGGGATTTACCACAACAACGTATTTGTAAGTAAGAAGATCAACAGTGCTGATGTCCTTAGCTTGCATAACTTCCATGTTTCCGAAGTTTGCAAAACTTTTCTCGATATTCTCATTTCGTTCTGAAAGTACAACAACTGCTGTATTCTTTCGTTTTGTAACAAGCTCTTCGATTCCAGTTCCTTTTGCAAGTGCAGTCACAATTGTTTTTGCATCTGCGGTTTTTGGAGCTTCAAATGAAAGACTGTCAACGAAAATCATTTCACCATCTTTCAACTTCTTTGAAAGAGTGATTGCAAGTGCCTTTGCCTTTAAGTTTTTGTTGATTTTCTTTGAGTAATCTTTTTCACTTCGAGGTCCGAAGGTAACACCTCCACCTGTCCAGATTGGTGAACGTCGAGAACCGTGTCGCGCGCGACCTGTTCCCTTCTGCTTCCAAGGCTTTCGACCTCCTCCGCGTACTTCACTTCTGTCTTTGGTGTGAGCTGTACCTGCTCGTGCGTTGCTTTGCATAGAAACAACAACCTCGTGTACTACATCAGAATTCCAGTTAACTGCAAATACTGATTCAGGGAGTGAAATTTTTCCACTTTCCTTTCCGTCTTGAGAAAATATTTTTGTATCCATAAGCTTACGCATTACGCACCTCTACTAATGTTCCTTTTCGACCTGGTACCGCTCCACTTACTAAGAGTAAGTTTTCCGCGACATTTACTTGTAGCACGTTTAGGTTTTTGACCGTTTTCTTGTCAGTTCCCATTCGTCCTGCCATTCGCATCCCTTTGAACACACGTCCTGGCCCAGTAGCTCCAATAGAACCCGGTGCTCGCAATGTGTGCTTTTGTCCGTGTGTAGCTTTGTTACCTTTAAAGTTGTAACGCTTTACTACACCCTGGAACCCTTTACCTTTCGAGATAGCTGAAACAACGATGTTGTCTCCTGCTTCAAAGGTTGAAGCGTCCACCGTCTGACCTTTTTCAAGACCTTCGATTGTTTCGTCATAGTTTACACGTGTTCGGAATTCCTTCACATGTCGGAAGTTTCCTCCAGTATGTCCACGCTCTGCTTTTGGTACAAGTTTCTCTCGTCGAGAACCTGTCGCAATTTGCACAGCAGTGTACCCATCTTTTTCCTGTGTCTTCACTTGTGTGATAGTCGCAGGAGAAACTCGGAGCACTGTTGCTGCATGGCATGCACCATCAGCATCAAACACCTGTGTCATTCCTTCCTTTGTTCCTAAAATAAACTTCATTTAGTTAGTTATTAGGCATTAGCTGTTAGTTATTAGTATTTCATTAAAGATGAATACCAAATACTACGCACTAATTTGCTAGTAAAAGCTTTTAGACCAGACAAATGAGAAATCGCACCGTTTGTGTGCGAGCAGAATGCTCACACAAAAACAGTGCGATTTCTGCCCATTGCCCAGCACCACTTCACTCTACCTAGAGGTTTATAGTTCTCAGAACCAGTGAAACGTTAATAGCGCTTAAAGTGTAAACACCTGAAGTGGTGCTGGGATAGGTCTTTTAAAGCTGGGTGTAGTATACCCGCACACTAACTTTTTGCAAGC
>CAZQWL010000083.1:0-3085 GCA_964597225.1 uncultured Candidatus Saccharibacteria bacterium
ATGAGATAGATGATGTGGCTATTTATGACCAGTTTCCCCATACTCATCATGTTGAATCAGGTGTTTTTTTGAGGAAAAAGAATATTTATTTTAAATAGAAACAATCAATTAACGAAGATTGGCTATAATCAAGCCAATTAAATTTAGAGGATTAATGATATATGTTAAAGCACATCTTTTCAATGAAAGTAGCTGTTTTGTTACTTTTTCTTTTTGGAGCTATTGTTGGAGGTGCAACGTTTATTGAAAACGATTATGGTACTCAGACGGCTCAGGCACTTATTTACAATGCACGTTGGTTTGAATTTTTCTTATTTTATTTTATTTTACTTTTACTTTACAATATGTGGAAGGTAAAAAGCTATAAGACAAAACCTTCGGTATTTATTTTCCATACAGCTTTTTTAGTCATTGCCATTGGTGCTGCGATTACGCGTTATGTGGGTTATGAGGGCATTATGCAAATTCGTGAGGGGCATAGTGCTTCTAGCATTAAATCGGCAAATAAAGTGCTAAGCATAGAGATTCATTCAGGAAAAGAGATTGTCCAACTTGAAGATAAACTGATTTTGTCTTCCATGACCAAGAACAATGTAAATTATTCTGTAGACATTAATGATCAAGAGCTTAATATCGCGTTAATCAATTATTTACCAGCAGCTCAAAAAGAAGTTCTCAAAGATGAAGTCAAGGGTAAACGTATTCTTGAACTTATGGTGTCCGATGGGGGTCAAGGTAAAACTGTGTATCTTGAAGAAGACAGTCATTATGATGCAGGTTCATTTATGTTGAGTTTTAATCATGCTCCTCATGGTGTATCCAAGCCAGTACTTCAATTAACAGCAGAAGCAAATGGTGAGATTAAGGTTAAAACAGATTTTGACATTAAAACCCTTTCCATGACAACCCAAAAAGAAGGAAATTTGACTAAAGGGGTTAACGCTTTTACAAAACGAATGCTTTACCAATTTAATGGAAGCTCAGTTGTTTTAAAAGAGAGTCATGAAAAATCTGTTATGAAATTTGTCAGTAAATCACTTAAAACTGTTTCGGGGAAACCAGAACTTTTAAGCTTTGAGCTTAAAGTGGGAGACACAGCTAAACAGATAGACTTATTGGCGTACAAAGGTTCAGTTGGCGAAGTAAAACGCATCAAAATTAATGATATGGAGATTGCTTTTAGATTGGGTGTAAAAATCATTCCTCTACCTTTTTCATTAAAATTAATAGACTTTGAGTTAGAGCGTTACCCAGGTTCCATGAGTCCATCAGCTTATTCGTCAAAGGTTGAGCTAACCGACCGTTCGCAGGGAATTGAAGCCATGCCGTATAAAATTTTTATGAACAACGTACTTGACCATAGATCTTACCGTTTCTTTCAGTCTTCGTATGACCAAGATGAAAAAGGAACAGTACTCTCTGTGAACCATGACCCAGGAACGTGGCCTACTTATATTGGGTATATTTTACTAACCCTTGGAATGTTGTGGAACTTAATTGACAAAAATGGACGTTTCCAAAAGTTACTTAAAGGTGCTAGAAAATTACAGAACTCTAGCATTGCTGTTCTGTTAACTTTGTTTGCACTTTCAACTCCAAGCAATCTTGAAGCAGCAAAACTACCAGCACTTGATGCAAATCAAACGAAGATGATAACGGCTTATGATACAGAGGTGGTTTCTAGGTTTGCTCACTTGGTCATTCAAGATAGCCGTGGACGGATGAAGCCCATTGACACTTTAGCACATGAAATCATTGCAAAATTAGCAGGGAAAAGTAGCATTTACGGTGTTGAACCAACATCCATGATGCTCGGTATGACGGTTGAGCCTAAGAAATATCAACAAATTCCAATGATTAAAGTTGACCATACACGTATCATTAAAGAATTGGGCATTGAAGAAGGGGCTAAGTATGCTAGATTCATTGACTTCTTTACAGAAGATGGACAATATAAACTCTCAAAACAAATCAATGAATCTATTCGTAAAAATCCTTTAGATAAGAATATGTATGATAGAGAATTGCTAAAAGTAGATGAGCGTCTGAATGTTGCTTACATGATTTACACAGGGGCTTTACTTCAAATGTATCCTGTTCCTCATGATGCAAATAACAAATGGATGAACCCACAAGATGCCATCTCAAAGTTTCCAAAAGAAATTGCTGAAATGATCAGAATGATGACGGTTTACCTTTTTGAAGGTGCAGGAATCATTCAAGAGACAGGGGAGACTGACAAATTTAACAAAGCGATTGACCTCATTAACTTGTATCAAAAAAAGTTTGGTTCAGAAGTTATGCTATCTGAAAATGTCATAGATGTTGAGATACAATACAACAAATTAGGACTACTTGGAAAACTTGTCCCTCTTTATTTATTGGTAGGTATCATTTTACTCATAGCTGCCTTTGTGAACATCGTAAAACCTAACCCAAGGTTAAAATACATTATGATGCTCTCATGGGGCTTAATGATTGCAGGGTTCATCGTTCATGTAGGCTCAATGGCGATGCGTTGGTACATTGGTGACCATGCTCCTTGGTCAAATGCCTATGAATCCATTGTTTTCATTGCAGGTTCAACCGTAGTCGCTGGACTTATCTTTGCTAGAAAGTCACCATTTACTTTGGGAGCAACAGCACTTTTAGCTGGTGTGACCATGGCTGTGGCACACATGAACTTTATTAACCCAGAGATTACCAACCTTGTTCCTGTGTTGAAATCTTACTGGCTCATAATTCACGTGGCAACGATTATATCTGGTGATGGCTTCTTAGGACTGGGTTCTATTTTGTCTCTTATGGTACTCCTTTTGTTTATTATGAGAAGAGAAAATAATTCTGGAGAGATTGACCGTTCTATTAAAGAGCTTACGAATATTGCTGAAATGAGTATTATTGTAGGTTTATTCCTTATGACCATTGGTAACTTCCTTGGGGGAGTTTGGGCAAACGAATCTTGGGGTCGTTACTGGGGTTGGGATGCCAAAGAAACATGGGCTGCTGTAACCATTTTGGTTTATGCGACCATTTTACACTTACGCTTTATTCCAATGTTGAAAAATCCATTTGCCTTTAACGT
>CAZQWL010000084.1:0-3063 GCA_964597225.1 uncultured Candidatus Saccharibacteria bacterium
CAGGCAGTCCTTCTTCGGCAAAAATTCGTCCTTGAAAGTCTTCTTTATCAAGATAATCTGCAAAATCACAATCAGCGAGATTAATAAACTTTTTACCATTTTTTAAATTATCAACCACTAAAATATCGGTTCTGCCTTGTTTATTCAATGCCTTAACAATATTTGAGCCTATAAAACCCGCACCGCCCGTTACCACAATCATAAAACCAACCTATTAAATTTTGCCTGTAATTTTATCATTAACACTGGTAAAAAAGGTAAAATTAGCAAACTTGAATTCATATAAAAAAGAATAAATGGAAAGACTAAAAACAAAAAAAGGCAGACTGTTTGCTCACTTAGAAGCTTGGTTTGTTGACCATGAAATTTTGAGAGTCCTTTATAGAAACTTTTATAAACTTTCTAATGATGCCTTTAGAAGCAATCACCCCTCGCCAGCCTTTATTAAAAAGCTAAAAAAAGCCAATCATGTTAAAACCATTATCAGCATGCGAAGAGCCGATTCAACGGGACAGTATCGACTTGAGAAACAAGCCTGTGATGATATTGGTATCACCCTAATAAATCATCCAATGTCGTCAAGAAGTTTTCCTGATGCTAATAAAATTATGCAAGCAAAATCTATTTTAGAAAATGCTGACTATCCCATTTTAATTCATTGTAAATCTGGTGCTGATAGGGCTGGTATGATGAGCGTTTTTTATAAACACTTCATTTTAAAACAACCAATTAAACAAGCTTTATCAGAACTTTCCATGAAATACGGTCATTTTCGTTGGGCTGATACAGGAAAACTAGATGTATTTTTTGAAGATTTTTTACAATTTGAACAACAAAATCCAAATATTAGTTTTACAGAATGGGTACAAGAGCATTACGACAAACCTAAATTAAATGAAGAATTTCATGCCGAAGGTTGGGCGAACCTTGTCGTTAATAAAATATTACGCCGAGAATAATTATGATTGACAAAACCACCTTACAACTTTACAAAAGATTATTCCGTTACATCAAGCCCTATTGGAAAATAGTCGGCATCACCCTTGCATCTATTATTGTTGTCGCAAGCATGGAACCTCTTATGCCTATGCTGCTTGAGCCTCTTCTTGATGAAAGCTTAATTAAAAAAGACCCCGAATCTATAAGAACCGTTCCGCTACTTATTATGTTAGTTTTTGTTGTTAAAGGGATTGCTGAATATATTAGTAAAGTTTCTAGTGAATGGGTCGCCCATAAAGCTATTTTAGACATTCGTGCCGAAATGTTTAGCAAAATAAATGATCTGCCTCTTTCTATACACCAAAGTTACAACACGGGTGAGCTTCTTTCTAAAGTAACCTATGACATACCACAAGTTGGTGCAACATTGAGTCAAGCATGGATTGTAATTATTCGAGATTCACTAACCATTATCCTGCTCACCGCTTACCTGCTTTATGTTTCATGGCAACTGACGCTGGTTATTCTTTTTATCGCCCCCATTGTTGCTTTTATTATTGATAGAGCCAGTAAATTAATGCGTAATTCTAGTACCGAAATGCAAAATAGTATGGGGAAATTAACCCATTCTTTAGAAGAAGGCTTAAATGGCCATAAAGATATTAAAATTTTTGGGGCAGAAGAACATGAACAAAAACGATTTTTTACCACCGCAGAAGGGTTAAGAAAACACACAATGGATGTTGTAAAAGTATCCGCCTTAAATGTTCCCTTAGTACAGGTTCTCGCGGCTATTGCGGTTTCTATTATTATTTATATTGCGTCAATGATGACCGCAGAAGATATGTTTACTCCAGGGCAGTTTTTAGCCTATGTTGGTACTGTTGCATTCCTATTTGAGCCTGTTCGTCGATTAACAAACATCAACCAAGTTATCCAAAAAGGAATGGCGGCGGCGGCCAGTATTTTTAAAATACTCGACCTTCCATCTGAAGAAAATAATGGCACAAAAACGCCTAAATTTACCAGAGATTTAATATTTAATAATGTTTCTTTCCATTATCAAAATGAAAAAGAAAATGCGATTACTGAATTTAGTGCAACATTTAAAGCCAACACGACGACAGCATTAGTGGGGCGTTCAGGCGCAGGAAAATCTACCCTTGTTAATTTAATTACTCGTTTTTACAAAATTGATTCTGGTAGCATCCAAATTGGTAAAACCAAAATTGAAGACATTGAACTTTCCTACTTAAGAAAAAATATTGGTTTTGTTAGCCAAAATATTATTTTATTTAATGATAGCATCCGAGCAAACATTGCTTTTGGTAAACCTGAAACATCAGATGAAGAAATAATAAAGGCGGCTAAAAACGCCCATGCTTGGGAGTTTATTGAATCGCTCCCTAATGGTTTAGATACCAATATAGGTGATAATGGCTCAAAGCTTTCAGGTGGTCAACGCCAACGAGTTGCCTTAGCTAGAGCTTTCTTAAAAAATGCCCCTATCTTAATCCTAGATGAAGCAACCTCTGCTTTAGATAATGAATCTGAAGTAAAAGTACAACAAGCCTTAGAAAAACTACAACAAGGTAAAACCGTTATTGTGATAGCACACCGACTTAGTACCATTAAAAATGCAGACAATATTATGGTTCTTCACAGAGGAAAGATTATTGAAGAAGGTTCACATAGTGAGTTAATTGCTCATAATGGTAACTATAATAAACTTTACCAAAATGGCTTCCGAGAAGATGACTAATGATAATTTTCAAAAAAACTTCTTCTTGCCTAAATACTGGGGAATTTGGCTAGCTGTTTTTTTCTTAAAAATCATTAGTTACCTACCTTATCACGCCAAATTAAACCTTGGTAAATGGCTGGGGAGACTGCTCTTTAAGTTCGCTAAAAAAAGAAAAAAACTCGCTATTATTAATTTAGAAAATGCCTTCCCTAAAAAAACAGCGTTAGAGATAGACCAACTTGCCAAACAACATTTTGAATCCTTAGGCATTAGTCTTTTTGAATCCATGCTTGTCTGGTGGGGGGAACACCGTACAAAAAATAATTGTTTTGAAAAAACCTTGGTCAGCTATAAAAACTTAGCGTATTTAGAAGAGGCTT
>CAZQWL010000085.1:0-3021 GCA_964597225.1 uncultured Candidatus Saccharibacteria bacterium
TTGTGCGCGATGAGAGACTTGAACTCCCGACCTTCTCCGTGTAAAGGAGCTGCTCTACCAACTGAGCTAATCGCGCATGCGGTGTGGGCAAAAGTATACACGTTCTATTTAAAAATGTCTACATCAGAACAGCAGATTTCTACGTATATGATACAATCTCTAAATGAAAGTTAAAGAGAAGTTACAGGCAATTGAATTAAGAAAACAAGGGATGGCAATGGGAGAAATTGCAGAGAAAGTAGGTGTTGCTAAGAGTAGTGTAAGTTACTGGGTGAGAGATATAGAGCTTACTCAGTCACACCGCGCGAAGCTTAATACAAATGGTCACAGTGTTGAAGCAATTGAGAAGCGACGTATTTCGCGACTGGCAAACACTAAAGCGCGAAGGGACAAAATCATTATTGATGCAAAAGAAGAAGCAAAGAGACTAATAGATAACCCGACTTGGTGTATCGGCATTGCTTTGTACTGGGGAGAGGGTGGTAAAACACAAAATATTACAAGAATTGCAAATAGTGACCCTGTAGTTATTAAGACCATGATGCATTTCTTTAGAGAGGTTTGCAAGGTTCCAGAGGAGAAATTTCATGGCCATATACACGCTTTTGAAAATTGTGATGTAGAAAAAATAGAAACATATTGGGCAAAAGTAGCCAACATGCCACAATCAAAATTTTTTAAAACATATAAAAAACCCAGTAGTGCAAGCAAACAGAAGCGAAATACGTTACCATATGGTACATTTCAGATTTACATCCATGATACGAATTTCTTTTTTCGCATGATGGGTTGGATTGAATATATAAAAGAATTAAATCATGATTGAAATCTATTGTATTGCAACAGGTAAAGTTCAGGGAGTTGCGTATCGTGACTATGTACAAACTTCTGCAGGAGAGTTGGGGCTTTGTGGATGGACGCAGAATATGCCTGATGGGACAGTGGCGGTGTGTGCGCAAGGACTGCCTGATGACCTGAAAGACTTTGCGGAGTATGTATGGGAAGGTTCCCTTAAAGCAAAAGTTGATTCCGTTTCAATTGACTGGCGCACTGCTAAAGAAATATTTGAAGATTTTTCGATTATTCATTAATATATTGCTATGGAAATTCCAATTTTATTTGAAAATAATGATGTAGTGGTTATTAATAAACCTGAGGGAATTATGGTGCATCCTGATGGATTTCATACAGACATGACTGTCTCAGAATGGTTTTTAGAAAAGTATCCAGACTCCAAAGGTGTAGGGGAGCCTCAGACAACCAATGATGGAAAGGAGCTTGAGCGTTCTGGAATTGTACACCGACTTGATAAAGATACTTCAGGGGTATTAATTCTTGCGAAAAATCAAGAAGCGTATGAACATTTGAAAACTCAATTTCACGACAGACTTGCGCAGAAAGAGTATCGAGCGTTTGTGTATGGTGCCATTCGAGAAAAGTGGGGAATTATCGATAGAGCTATTGGACGCAGTGCAAAAAACTTTCGTATGCGGTCTGCGCAACGTGGAGCACGAGGGACTATGCGTGAAGCGCAGACACAATGGGAACTTATTGGGCAAGGTCGTTATAATGATGAAGATTTTTCATACTTGAAATTGATACCTAAGACAGGTCGTACCCACCAAATTCGTGTGCACCTGCGAGCAATTGAGCGACCAGTGGTAGGAGATTCATTATATTCTGCGCATAAAATAGATACATCCAACAATCTTGATTTAGAAAGAATGGCACTGCATGCACATATATTAGAGATTGAGTTACCTCATGGAGAGACAGAGCGTTTTATAGCACCGATGCCACAGGTCTTTGATGATGCAGCGGAGCGTATTGCAGAAGAATAAAGGTTTCAGGCACCTTGCTTTTTGTGTCTGCTGTGGTAAATTAGGGCACGTTTTAAAGAATATTTTCTTAATTATTACAATTTATTATTATGAATACAGTAACAGCAGCAGTGGTAACATCTCCGGTAAATATGGAGGATCGGAAAGCAATCGGTATTCGTGCAGGAGATACTGTAAAGGTACACCAGCGAATTCAAGACAAAGGTAAGACACGACTTCAGGTTTTTGAAGGAATTGTTCTTGCACGAAAGCATGGTAATGAGCCAGGAGCGACATTTACCGTTCGAAAGGTAGCAAGTGGTGTAGGAGTTGAGAAAATTTTCCCACTATATTCTCCAAATATTGATAAAATCGAAATCGTAAAGCGATCGAAGGTGCGTCGAGCAAAACTTTACTTCATTCGAGATAAGGTAGCTCGAGAAATCCGTCGACAAATGCGAAAGATGCATCTTGTGGCAATGGCTACAGAATCAGCAGCAGAAGCTCAGCAGCGAGAAATTGAAAAGGCAAAAAAAGCTGAAGAAGAAGCCGTAGCAGCTGAAGCTAAGGCAGCAGAAGAAGCAAAAAAAGCTGAAGAAGAAGCAAAAGCTGTAGAAGCTAACGAAGAAGCAACAGAAGAGGTAACTCAGGAGACAAAAGAAGATGCGGTAGAAGCACAAGAAGGTGATGCTCAGGAAAAGGAAGTAGTAGAAGAAACAAAAGAGGAGGAGAAAAAAGACTAATCTAATCAAATGAAAAAACTCACGACTCCGGTCGTGAGTTTTTTCATTTGATTACACTTGTCAAAAAATAGAAGACATATAGATTTTACGTCTAAAGATATAGACCAGCTTGAAACATATAAAATATGTTTAGGTATTGAAGATATAAAAATAGGCTCAAAGCAAAGTGGGGCACCTCGTCATTCTACATATTATCGTGTGCAGTTATGTTACGCCCGTAAGGATTCTAGAAAACTTTTTGATGCTATGTTTTATGAGGTAAATATACCAAATTTACATAGAAAATTTGCAAAAGCTCAAAAAATCTTTACAATGAACGGACTTTAATCATTAGAGAATATGCCCAAGTGGTGAAATTGGTATACACGTGTGCATGAGGTGCACATGCCGCAAGGCGTGGAGGTTCAAGTCCTCTCTTGGGCACCGAAATAAAAAGTTGGATTTTATATCCAGCTTTT
>CAZQWL010000086.1:0-2894 GCA_964597225.1 uncultured Candidatus Saccharibacteria bacterium
GAACAGTTTGTAAATATGTTGGATATAGATATATGGAAAAAGAATTAAATATACTTGCAATTAGCTATGGTCGGAATTTATTTAATACCGAAAACATAGAACGTAAGCGTATGGAATTATGCGCTGATGAGGTTTCTTCGTACCGAATGGTGGTATTTACGAAACATTCAGATAATTTTAATGTCATTCGCGCTGATAAAGGTTTGGTTATATACCCCACGCAATCAAGAACACGATTTCATATGGTGTTTGATGCAATTCGTATTGGCTCACAGATAATTAGAGAGGATTCAAAAAAATGGATAATTACAACGCAGGATCCATTTGAGGCTGGTTTGGTGGGGTACATACTAGCCTGTCGGCATAAAATGAAGCTAAATATACAAGAACACGGTGATTTTTTCTCCACGGATGCTTGGAAAAAAGAAAGTATTATAAATCAATTTAGATTTTACTTTGGAAAGTGGCTGTTGCGTAAAGCAGACACGGTGCGAGTAGTGAGCAAAAGGACAGAAATGACTATGAAAAAAATTGGTGTGTCGTCAGAACGAATCCATCGTCTGGCAGTTCGTACTGAAAATATTTCAGAAGAGAAAGGTTGTGCACCTGTTGATTTACATATGGAATATCCAGAAGCATCGGCCGTTATTCTTTCTATGGCACGTTTCGTGCCTCAAAAAAATCTTTTGCTACTTATCGAAGCCTTTTCTGAAGTGTCTCAGATGTGTCCACAGACAGTATTAGTTTTAATTGGCTCAGGACCAGAAGAAGAAAAGTTACGAAATGTTGTGAAAAAATATAACCTTACAAAATCAGTTATTTTTAAAGAATGGACAGATAATCCTCAGGCATACATGAGATCTGCGGATATCTATGCCCTGTCATCTAACTATGAAGGGTGGGGGAGAGTGCTTATAGAAGCAATGCTTTTAAGGGTGCCTGTGGTGACTACTGATGTGGGTTGTGCAGGAGAAGTTCTTTTGGATGGTGTACATGGTTTTGTTGTGCCTGTAGGAAGCAAAAAACTCTTTTCTCAAAAATTGAAAACTCTGACATTAGATAGCGAACTTCGTCATAAACTTTCAAAGACTTCTCATCTTGATGTATTAAACGCACATATTTCTGCACAAAATTACACAACGGCGTGGGCACAAATTTTAAGGAGAACCGCATAGATACATCTCATACGTTACTTCTTCTTTTATGGACTCATGTTACAACAGTGGAAAAATTCCCTGATGATACAATAAGCCCCTAAGGTATACTGTACACAATGTCAAAGCTCTTTACAGAAGAAGCGCAATTTGACCCTTCACAAAAAGCGGGGGGTGTTCTTGATTATATTCTAGATGACACATCAGAGACTACACAAGAAAAAAGAGAAAATACGGCATCAGTGGAAGAGGAACTTAAACATGCTAGATTGATACAAAAAGAGTCCCAAAGAGTGCAATCCCGAGTGTTATTTATTACAAACAATGTGCATGTTTTAGAAAAAGACTCTGTCGTACAGCAATACTTTTCAAACGTATCTGAAGTATTTGACGAGGTACATGTGATGGTTCTGGGTGTGCAAAAAACTAAAGCAAAAGCACAGAGATTGAAAAAAAATGTATGGGTATATCCCGTCTTCTCGAAGTATTTTTTTCAACTACCGTTTACGGCACGTTCTTTCGCAAAACGCGAATTACAGTTTACAGGAGGATTTCGACCAGACATGGTAGTCGCGTGTGACCCTTTTGAGTCTGCCTTGGCAGCACAATTCATTGCAAAGAAATTTAAGAGACCATATCAAGTACATATTACAAAAGATTTTTATACCAAAACCTTCAAAGAAGAAGATGAATATAATTCAAAACGAATACAGATTGCAGGTAGGATTCTAAAAAAAGCTGTGAGCGTTCGTGTGCGTACTGATACATTAAAAACTAAAATTCAAGAACATTTTCCAAAAATTGTAGATATTGCAGTACTTCCTCGATTTTTTAATATTCAAGAAACCCTTAAAAATTCTCGGAATAAACAGTCAAATTTGTATCCACAGTTTGCATTTACAGTTTTATTTATTGGTGTCCTTGATGCAGACAGTACTTTGTTTAGAGCGATTGATTCCGTGCGACCTATTTTACGTACACAGAGTATCGGATTTGTGGTTATTGGAGAAGGTTCCGCTAAGGAGCAATTTAAACAGCGTGCAAAATTACTTGGAATTGACCAGCAAGTTGTTTTTAAGTCGCAAGTAGATGATGTGGTGTCATATATGCAGTCCGCAGATGTACTTATTTGTACAGACACCAACAGCGATAGTGAAAAGTCTGTCATTACTGCAGCAGCAGCAGGACTGCCTTTGCTTATATCTCATACGACATTACGTGATGATTTGTTTACAGATGATCAGGATGTATTTTTATGTGATCCAGAAGATACTATCTGTTTTTCTCAAAAACTTAACAAGCTTTTGAACACTAATACTGTGCGTAGAAAATTCTCTATAAATGCACGTGAGGTCGTGAATACGCGAATAGAGGAGGATCCTCTCTTGTACCACATGGCTATACGCGACTCTATTGAAACAGTCTTCTTTACAGAAGAAGAGATATTACAAAAGAAAGAACAGGCAAAAGCAGAAGAAGATGCAAAGAAAACTGTCCTACAACATATAATAAAAGAGAAAAAGAGTCGAAAGTTAAAAAAGAAGATAAGTAAAGATGGTGTGCCAATGCATCTGCCAAGGCAGTAGACTCATTCATATATCTATCTTTGAATAAATAACTTTTTTGTCTAAAGGTTGTTATAGTATGCACATATGAAGATACTAATAGTCACGCAAGTTGTAGACAAAAACCACCCTATTTTAGGTTTTTTTCATAGGTGGGTGGAGGAGTTTGCAAAAA
>CAZQWL010000087.1:0-2810 GCA_964597225.1 uncultured Candidatus Saccharibacteria bacterium
TTTCAATACTTCTTTTTGCTATTTATTAGAAACTGATGAACAAAAAAATATTGCCAATAAAGGGATTGTTGAATTTTCAAAACTAATCCCTTATGTTTTAACATTTATTCCGAAGATTAAAGAAGTAAGGATTATAGATAATGTATCTGATAATTCTGTTCTTTATGAAAACACATGTGAAACTATAGATGATGTACTGTCTAAGATTAAGAAGACAGAAGATTCTATAGTATCCAATATATTAATCTTACAGGCTAGCAATGATAAAGCGTCTATAGCTATTGAGGTTGAAGCTACAGATGGTGGTTATTCTGTTAAGGATATTAAAAATATTCCGAAGCTGTTTTGTGACTTCCCTTTAATCGGTAGTGAGAACTTTCATTTTCCAATGGTTGTTAATAGTTTCTATTTTAACCCGTTGACTGAAAGAGATGGTATTTGGCTAAAAAATGAGTCTAGTGGTGAGGTGTTAGAAAATAGAAGCTTACTAGAAGGTTCTGTTGAATTATATAAAGAATTGATTGATCAACTAGAAGAGAAAAATTTTTATGACATGTACAACTTATCTATAACTAAGGTACCTACAACTGAAGAGAAGTACTTTGACCGTAACTGGTATATTGTTAGTATTCAAACCCCCTTACGCGAGCTTTTAAACGAAGCTAAAATTGTTGAAACAAACAATGGTAAAGCTTGTATCAATGAAGTTTATTTTCCTGATGCTTCGTTATCAAAAGAAGAGCGTGAAGAAATCTGGCAGTTTTCATCTGATCTTAAGGTGAATAAATTACCAATTAAAGAACATATTCAAAAATGGGCAAGTGTAACTTGGAGTGATTGTAAAAAGGTTGATATTAATGATCTGGTTAGTGATTTATCAGGAAAAGAGAACTTAACTACCCTAACTGAAACGCTTGAGTTAGAAGAGCCTAAAATCTTTGACTGGTTGAATGATTGCTTTAAGTTTATCTATAAACAAGATGCTAGATCATTTAATGGTTATAAAATTATCCCTAATCAGAATCAGAATGGTGACTTTAAGGCTACCAATAATCTCTCTTTAGATGAAATTGAAGATGAAAAACTAAAAGAAATAGCAAACCTAGTCGGTCATGATTTTTACGAAGAACTTGTGCATGAAGATGTTTTTCTAGAACATCATGCAAGCAGAAAAACTATTAATGATGTTTCTAGCAAAATCACTCACCTAATTAATGAAGAAAATCAGGGGGAAGCAAGAAATTCAGTTATTTCTATGTTAATTGAGTGGTTTGAAAACAATTCAGAAAAGGGGAAAAAACATTTTTCTGAATTATACAGAGAAAAAGAGAAGTTATTAGTTGATACTATTGATGATAAGGAAAGTCTATTTTCAATACTAAATAGTGATATGCATATATCCAAAGTCGCGGACCTTGTGAAACAGGTTAGAAAAAATCCTAATGTTATAAGAGAAAGTATCAGTAAAGCAAAACAATTTGATGATTTATTAGAAGAGTATGGGGCTGCTAATATTGAAGAGTTAAAAAGACTAATTGTAGCTACAGGTGTTGCAGCCCCAGTAGTTATTCAAGAACCCATTCCTCCTAAAACTGAAATCACTCAAGAAACTTTAGCAAGTTTAGGCGTGACTACTCCCGAAGAGCTGGAAATAGCCTTACAAGATGAAAATGTGTCTGAACGATTTTTCCATGAGTCTACGCCTAGTCCTGAAATGTTCCAGTACGCGCAAGGCATTATTGATCGAGCTAAAAACAACATAATGGGATATTTAAATGATCACAAAGATTACGATTGTAAAGATACGGAAAACTTAGCACCTACAGTAATTGGTGGCGTAGTTAAGCATGGGCTGGATATAACAATTGTTATTCGTCCTTCAGATAATAAACAAGTAATCATTTATTCTGATTCGGAAAAAGCATCTTTAGAGTATAACAATGCAGAGTTATGGATAGAGGATGGAAAAAGCACTCCAATGCATTTAACCTTGGGTAAAGTTCTTAAAAGCACAGGAATAACTAAAATACCAGTATGATTGATATTACTAGAATTATTGGTCAACCTGAGAGTCAAACCCTTGAATATAAGGCAGTTCTTCCTCCGTCAAAAAATATAGCTCAGTTAATTTGTGCGTTTGCTAACGCTGATGGTGGCGCTATCATTTTAGGAGTGTCAGATCCTTCAAATATTGTTGGGTTGAGCTCTGACTTTCATGCCAGCTCAATTGTGAATAAGGCGGTTGAATTGCTTACACCAAGAGCATCTGTTAATCATCAATACCTAGGACATGAAGATAAGAATCTCTATGTAATTGAAATTGAAAAATCAGATCATACTGTCTCATTAGAAGGTAAAGTTTTTATAAGGCAGGGAATAACTAATCACTTAGAAAATCCTGTTGAAGTTGAGTTTTCTTCAGGGGGTTATGAAAAAATAGCAGAAATTAATACTCAGTTGGAAGCTTTTAAAGAACAGGCAACAAGTGCCAAGATAAAGCTTATAGAGCATTATCAGAGTGTTTTAAAGATTATGGATGATCTAGGTGCTATTTTGTATCCAAATGACCCTGATCAAGCAACAAATAATCAAGAAGGAAAAGTACTCACAAGAATACTTTTTTCATCTTTAGCTGATAATTTTGAGACTTATCTTTCCGACTTATTGTATGAGATTTTTCTAGCTAAGCCAGAGTCTTTAAAATCTAAAAAAACTGTAACGATAAAAGAAGTATTAGATTGTGCTGACCTTCAGGAATTTGTACATTTTTGGGCAAATAAACAGATAGGAAAGCTTCAGAAAGGAAGTGT
>CAZQWL010000088.1:0-1362 GCA_964597225.1 uncultured Candidatus Saccharibacteria bacterium
AAATGATGGAAAAGTATATTTTAAACTTAATATGCAGTTAAGGTTTTAAAAATACTTAACAAAAAAATCCAGCGGACGCAAAAAGCCGCACCGCTGATTTAGCCGTTAGAGCAAAAAAACAGCATTCAGCATCAATTTTTCTTGTGTACGGGACGAAAAGCGGACATAATGCCCTTAAAATAACCCGCAGAAAGGATCTACCATGTATCAATTACATCCACTAGATTTACTGAGAACCGCCAGAAACCAGTACACTCAGAAGCAACTTGCTGAAATCCTTGAGGTAGATGTAAGAACTGTTCGTAGATGGGAAGTTCGCGAAACTGATCCCCCTTCTTACCTTTCAGATGCGATCAGACAAAAAATATTACCGCTAGTCGATGAACAAAACGATGATTCAGATTTTAGATTTATTGATCTATTTGCAGGAATAGGAGGTATCAGGCTTGGTTTTCAAGAACATGGAGGTAAATGCGTATTTACCTGTGAATGGAATAAATTTGCTCAAAAAACCTACCTTGCTAATTTCCCCCAAACGTCTGACCACATGTTTGCTGGTGATATTACAGAAATAGATGAAAAGGATATTCCTGAGCATGATGTACTTTTGGCAGGTTTTCCCTGCCAGCCATTCAGCATAGCGGGAGTGTCAAAAAAAAATGCCTTGGGTCGTCCTCACGGCTTTGAGTGTACAACGCAAGGAACACTTTTTTTTGATGTAGCACGAATAATAGCTGAAAAAAAACCAAAAGCATTCTTACTGGAAAACGTCAAAAATCTACTTTCTCATGACAAGGGAAATACTTTCAAAGTTATCTTGCAAACTCTTCGAGATGAGCTTGGTTATGAAATTCATTATAAGGTTATAGATGGTCAACATTTTGTACCACAACACCGCGAGCGTATTTTAATTGTCGGGTTTAGAGGAAAAACAGATTTTTCATGGGATGCCTTACAATTACCAGAGAAAGGTGCTGTAAAATTGTCATCGATATTACATCCACAGGATGGAACCGAATTAGCAGAAGATCCTTATACAACTGGAGCTAAAGCAAAAATCAACAGTAAATATACATTAACGCCAAAACTATGGACTTATTTGCAGGCATATGCTGAAAAGCACAGAAAAGCAGGTAATGGGTTCGGCTTTGGGCTTGTTGATGGCGACAGTGTTACCAGAACATTATCTGCTCGTTACTACAAAGACGGCTCTGAAGTATTAGTGTCACAAGGAAAAAGGAAACGCCCACGCAGGCTCACACCACGAGAGTGTTCTAGGCTGATGGGGTTTCCCGAAGATTTTATCATTCCTGTAAGTGATACACAGGCATATCGACAATTTGGAAATAGTGTTGTCATGCC
>CAZQWL010000088.1:1462-2800 GCA_964597225.1 uncultured Candidatus Saccharibacteria bacterium
TATGTATTATTTGGGAATGCACTATAAAAGGTAGCAAAATTAAAAATTTACCAAACTTAATTGTATCTATTGGTGAGTGGCTCAATAGCCAAGAAAATAAATTGGAGATTTCAGGTTGAAAAAAGGTTACTTATCCCAGTATTTTGAAGGAGCTGCTGTTAAAATTCTAAGTGCTGTTGAGGCCGATGTACTTTCCTCTAATCAACATGAATTCAATGGAGTTGAAGGCCTGAGAGATATTCTTGGGGAACCTGATGGAAAAGTAAGGTACAAAGCAAAGTTTCTCTATCTTACCGATCATGACGATGAGCCTATTATTGAAGACGGATTTTTAACATGGTACGACGCCAGACAAAAAGCACGAGAAGAACGAGGTGTTATGCGTTGGGAATATCGCCTTTATTTCCCAACAAATCTTGTTTCTCAGTGTGCCAATTCAGGTGATATTCTTGTACTGGCAAAACAGCCCGACAACACACTATTGGCAGTCGTTGCTGAGGCTGAAACTACAATAGCTCAACAGATATTATGGTTGTTTGGCTTTTCTGATTTAACTCACCCTGGATTTTCAGTCCGTGAGGAGCTTGAAACCGAGCAGGATCGCATTGAGTTTGCATCAAGATTTATACTCGAAAATATCGGTATTACTGTTGAAGCAACAGAAGAAACCTGGTTAGATGATATTCTCTCTAAATTTAATGGTGGTTTCCCAACGACCAGAGAGTTCTCTGCTTATGCACGCTCCACTATCCCGGATATAAGTCCTCAAGATGGTCATGATGCCGTTTTAATGGCATGGTTGGAGAGAGAAGAAATACTGTTCCGAACTCTAGAAAAACACCTGATTGGTGAACGCCTGTCTAAAGGCTTTGATGGGGACGTTGATGGGTTTATTTCTTTTTCACTTTCAGTGCAAAATCGCAGAAAAAGTCGTGCTGGTTTAGCATTTGAAAATCATCTTGAAATACTGTTTAAGGAGTGCGGGATTCGTTATACCCGAACACCAAATACAGAAAAAAAATCAAAACCAGATTTTATTTTTCCTGGAATAGATGAATACAATGCTCCAAAGTTTGATCCACTGAATCTCACTATGCTTGGTGTAAAGTCTTCATGTAAAGATCGTTGGCGGCAAGTATTGGTAGAAGCTGACCGGATCGAGCGAAAGCACTTGCTTACTTTGGAGGCTGCTATAAGTAAGAATCAAACAGATGAAATGGATTCAAAGAAATTACAATTAGTGGTTCCAAAAGGGTTATATGACACTTATTTGCCAGAGCAACAAGCTTGGTTAATGAATGTTTCAGAATTTACAGAGCTTGTGCTAGGTCGGCAAAA
>CAZQWL010000089.1:0-2799 GCA_964597225.1 uncultured Candidatus Saccharibacteria bacterium
GCCCATGTACTTGGAATAAATTGAGAAGGCCCCATCGCTCCTCCCCACCCGATACGCGTACCGTCACTTCGACGCAGTGGGCACGAAACTTGTTGTGTCGCTGGATCAAAGCCAAGTTCAGCTGCAATAACTAAGAATGGTGGCTTATCTCGTGTAGGATGCATTATGTCTCTTCCAGAAGCAACATCACCCATGGTACAACCACCAATGTTGCTCCCATAGTGTGACTCTTGTTCCAGAATAGCAAGAATCAACGCTGCAGGAGTACCGGTGAGTTGTTCAGCTACTTGTGCGTACGCCACGGCCGCTGGAAACGGAATCGCACCACCGCCACCTAGAAGCTGGAAAAGTTGCGCTTTAAGCTGTGAAGCAGTTTTTTGTTGCGAAGCAAGAAGTGCCTTATATGCAGTTTCCTCTCCTTTTGTAGTTCTCAAGATTTGTTCTTTTTTTGCTTCCTGTGCTTCAATTCCTTTCTTCTCAAGCTCTTGTGCTCTTTTCATTTTTGCTTCATCTGTTTGCTTTTCCTCTAGGGAAAATTTCTGAAATTCAGTGTCATTTTTAATCTCTGTGAGAGTTTGTAGGGAATTATTTAATGATTTTTTTATCGAACGAAAACTTTCAACATCAGTAAAAAATTCGGAAAATTTTTCGTTACTTAACATTACTTCTAAAAGAGAAAAATCATCTACTGATTGTGTTTTACGGATAAGCTCTGCTAATGATTTACGTTGTTTATCAAGACGTTCGTTCAGAATTATAAGTGTCTCTTCTTTATCGTCAATTTGATTAGATAATTGTGTAATAGCAGCAGCACGTGCTTGAATACCTAATTGTGCTTGTTTGATTTCTCCATCAATAATATTTAAGTCACGCTCAAGAGACTGTCTCTCACCTTTCTTTGCTTCAACGAGTACGCGTTGTGCAGTAATTTGATTTTCAACTTTTTGCAACTGTGATTCTAAACGCTCTCTGCGTTCTGCTTCGGTTTCTGCTGAGACAATAAAAGGCACTACAATAATTACACAAATAAATAATGCCGAAAATTTTTGCATAGTATTTATAGTATAACATTCATTGATGGGAGTACACAAAAAGCACATCATATAGTGTGCTTTTTGTGTATAAACTAGATACTGGTATTATTCTGCATCCTTTTCAGTAGAATCTTCGTCTTCATCTGCTTTTCCTTTTTCTTCTACTTCAATCGCATCCATATCTACTGCTTCAGCTACCTCTTCTGGCTCTTCTTCTCGAGCTGCTGAAACTGCGGCAATTACTGAGTCAGAAGCTAGTGTCACCGTTATGTCATCAGCAATCTGTAAGTCAGAAATAAGAATCTGTGAATTTTCTTCCTCAAGTACTGAGATGTCTACTTCAAAATGTGCTGGGAGTGCACTTGGACGACAAGTTACCTCAATTTCTTGTAGCACTTTTGTAACTGTTGCTCCTGTCTTTTCAACTGGGGCTTCACCGACGAACTCAAGAGTAATATTTGTTGTCAATTCCTTACCACGCTCAATAGCATAGAAGTCAACATGCTCCACACCTCCTTTTTCCGCATTAAATGCAACATCATGCACCAATACTTCGATATCTTCTCCAAGACCTGTAAGATTAATAATCGTTGACTCTCCAGCTGTCTGAAGTGTCTTTTCAAATACTTTTTTACTAACAGTAAATGAGATTGGATCCTGCTTAGGTCCATATACAACTCCAGGAATATTTCCTGCAGCTCGTACTGTCTGTGTACTTTCTTCTCGTTTTGTAACCTCTAGTTTTGTAGTCATATGGGCAATACCATAACATACACACAAAAAAGCTCAACACCCGATGCATGATATACCCATGCTGACAAAGTCTCACCTCAATACGTACTATATACTGTATCTATATGTCAGAACAATATGATTTCGTCGCCATTGGCGATATGGTAGTAGATGCATTTATCGAGCTTGATACTGATAATGCAACAATATCAAAAAACCTAGACACGGGTCGTAAGACACTCGAGATGAGTTTTGGTAATAAGCTTCCTTATAAAGATGTAACCGTTATCAATGCAGTAGGAAATTCGCCCAATGCATCAGTAAGCGCCCATCGACTGGGTATACGCTCAGCACTTATCTCTAATCTAGGTCACGACCGTAATGGTACGGACTGTATGGAGAAGCTCCGTGACGAAGGTGTTCATACAGAATACGTAAAAGTGCACGAGGGAAAGAAAACAAACTATCACTATGTACTTCGGTATGGTCCAGAACGCACCATCCTTATTAACCACGAGAAGTACCCCTATGTATTACCTGACTTTGAGGTACCTCCAAAGTTCATCTACTTCTCTTCTATTGGAGAACATGGTATTGACCATCACTTTGAAATTGCAAAATATGTTACAGAACATCCTGAAACAAAACTAGTGTTCCAGCCTGGTACCTATCAAATCAAACTTGGTGCAGAAACATTAAAGGAGCTGTATAAAGTAGTGGAAATTTTCTTCTGTAACAAAGAAGAGGCCCAGGAGATTTTGGGAACTACCGAACTTGATGTACCGACACTTATACGTGAGTTTAAAAAACTTGGACCTAAAATGCCTGTCATTACTGACGGTCCTGAAGGTGCCTATGTGGTAGATGAAGATGACCAAGCTTGGCACATGCCAATGTACCCAGATCCAGCGCCTCCAATAGATAGAACTGGTGCAGGTGATTCCTTTTCCTCAACATTTACCACTGCTATCATACTCGGAAAGACTCCAGCAGAAGCACTTGCATGGGGACCTGTAAACTCAATGAACGTTGT
>CAZQWL010000090.1:0-2795 GCA_964597225.1 uncultured Candidatus Saccharibacteria bacterium
CTTAAAGTTTTAATTCTTCATCTTCGTAAATATTTTCTGTTGGATTTAAATGTTCTCTTAGTATTTTTTTTAAATTTAGTTTATTTTGTACGGGTTCAGGTAAATCTGTAAACAATAATATTTTTTTTTGAATTAATGTATCAATTAAATCTTCAGTGATTCGTGCCATACCTAGATCAAGCTTTAAGATAATTTCTTTAACAACTTCATTGTTACTATCTTGTAAAAAAAGTTTTACATCAGAATCAAAAATAGATTCTTTTTCAAAGCCTTCAGTTTCTTCTAAATTTATATTTATAATTTGATTATTTTCGCGTTTAACATAAATCATTCACTTTCTCCTGTTTCAGATAGAACTTTTCCAAGTAGTTCTGTTAATCGATTATTTTCAGAATAATCAACGGGACAATCTATTATGGTGACGGTATTTCGTTGAATGGCTTTTTTTAATTCTGACAGTAAATCGCTAGTTTTTTCAATTCTAACGCCTATTGCACCAAATGATTCTGCATATTTTACAAAATCAGGATTTTTAAAATCTATATGTGATGAACGTCCGTAGGTTTTTTGTTGTTTCCAATTAATTAAGCCGTATTGACTATCATTCCAAATCAAAATCACAAAAGGAGTATTGTTGCGTAAAGCGGTTTCAATCTCCTGTGAATTCATTAAAAATCCAGCATCACCCGTAACGGCAATAACCGCTTTATTTGGAAAAGCAAGTTTTGCACCGATTGCACCTGGTACAGCGATTCCCATGCTAGCGAAACCATTTGAAATAATGCAGGTATTAGGTTGCTCACATTTAAATAAACGTGCCATCCACATTTTATGGGCGCCTACATCACTAATAGCAATATCTTCGTCTGCCATTGCGGTACGTAAATCCCAAATAATTTTTTGTGGTTTAATTGGAAAGCTATCACTATTTTCATGTTTATTCATTTCATCAATCATCGCACTGCGGATTGGAAAAATATCAGGATAATTTTGTTTGGTTTCTAAGTATTGAGATAACGCAGTTAGATTACGTCCAATATTACCAATCAGTTCAACTTCTGGTACGTAGCTTGAATCTACTTCAGCAGATTTAGTATCAATATGAATAATGATATGTTGTTGGTTAGGATTCCAAAGATTAGGGTGGTATTCAACCATATCAAAGCCGACACATAAAACTAAGTCTGCATTCGCAAATCCACCATTTTCATAATCACCTTTTTGTAAGCCAACGGTTCCCATTGATAGTGGATTTTTATAGTGTGCTACGATTCCTTTTGCCATGAAGGTATTGACGATTGGGATTTTAGTATGTTCTGCAAATTGAATAATGTTTTTAGAGGCTTTTGCTCTTACTGCACCATTTCCAACTAAAATCAATGGCTTCTTAGCATTTTTAATCAATTTAGCTGTTTGTTCCATTAATTTTGAATCCGCTAGGGTTAAAGGAGTTGTATTAACTCTTAACGGTTTTTCTTGAATAATCATTTCGGCAATATTTTCGGGAAAATCAATAAAAGATGCACCTGGTTTTTCTGACTGAGCGAGCTTAAAAGCTTTTCTGACTATTTCTGGAATTGTTTCGGGTTCAAGAATTTGAATTGCATATTTGGAGATAGGTTTAAAAATACTAACTAAGTCAAGTACTTGATGAGATTCTTTATGCATACGATGGGTGGCAGCTTGACCTGCTATGGCAACTAGGGGAGAATTATCCATATTGGCATCTGCTACGCCCGTAATCAGATTGGTTGCTCCAGGACCAAGTGTTGCTAAACAAACCCCTGCTTTTCCTGTTAATCGTCCATAAACATCTGCCATAAAAGCAGCACCCTGTTCATGTCGACAGGTAATGAATTTAATTTTAGAGTCTAGTAAAGCATCCATTACATCTAAATTTTCTTCACCAGGAATACCAAAAATATATTCAACTTGTTCATTTTCTAAACATTGGATGAATAGTTGTGATGCTTTCATTATTATTTGTGCACCCATTTATGCAAAGGTCTCATTTATTACTTAAATAATTAACGAGTTCCCATAATTTTTTACGGCTGGTTGCCATCGTAACGTCCGTTAGGTACTTACCATTTATAACAACAGCAGGGACACCTTCTGCTTTAAAAATATCTGTTTTTGCTTTGGCTTTTTGTACCATTTGTGCGACTTGAAAGCTTTTAAACATTTGTTTGTATTCTTTTGATGTAACGCCCATATCTTTAACAAAATAAGCTAATTCATCGAGGGTAAATATTTGTTGTTTATCACCTTGAATCGCTTTGAAATAGGCGGGATGAAATTTTTTTTCGATGCCTAATGCAACAGCGGTGTAGTAAACTCTAGCCATGAAAATCCAGTTTGGACTGTTAAGTACAGCGGGCATTTGGATAAAGTTTACATCTTTTGGTTTGGTTTTTAACCATTTATGCAAACTGGGTTCTAGGTAATAGCAGTGCGGACAGCCATAAAAGAAAATTTCAGTTACTTGTTTTTTATAAGGCGATATATCAACGGTTTTATCAAGTTTTTTGTAATGAATTCCTTCAATAAAATCAAAGTTATCATTAGCTTGAATTTGGCTAGTTATCGCTAAAAAACTAAATAAAATACCAACAATTGTTAGTTTAGAAGATTGAAACATTATAGTTCTCCGTAAGAATGTAATCCTGATAAGAACATATTAACACCTAAAAAGGCAAAGGTGGTAATAAGTAAACCAATAAGTGCCCACCATGCCATCGGTGCACCACGCCAACCTTTTGAAGTACGTAGATGTAACCAAGCAGCATAATTTA
>CAZQWL010000091.1:0-2720 GCA_964597225.1 uncultured Candidatus Saccharibacteria bacterium
AGCTTGCGAAAAGAAATCTCCAAAAGGTCTACTGATTCTGTAAGAATCAAGTCCTCGGGAGACTGTTCGTCGGGACTTGAAAAGGTTGCCTAGCATTTTCGTAGAAAATGGTGACAACCTATACTGAAACTGTAAGTTTCAAGTCCCGCCTCCTCCAACAACTCCAAATAAAACAATTAAGAAATATTCCCAATCAGCAGCGCTACCACCCCTGAAATTATAGCCACTTGTCCAATGAGCATACCGGCAATCCACATTGTCTGTAGCCTCATATCTTCTTTTGTCACAAGTGTTAATCGTGCTTCTTCTTTAGTTAAAAACTCATCAAGAGCTTCGCGAGCTATATCTTTTGATACACCCTTATCTACAAGGATGTCATATAGTTTTATAGTTGCTGTATTCATATAAATATAATACCATGCATTTTTAAAATATCCATATCTCTTACGCAAGCAACTAAGTCACTTTGTTCCTAAGTACTTTCTGTCCCAGCTCACTTATTTTTGCATTAGGAATAGTAAAAACATCGCTCCGCTTCGTAAACAGACACGCAACTGACGCAGGTCAGTTACTAAAACAAAGAAAGACCAGTTTAAAAACTAGCCTTACTTTGTTTTACCTATTTACGCCCCAATCTTACCCTTCGCCACCATTCTATGTTTCTTAAACGCACCCTTCTTATACACAAACGGACTTTTAGCGATTTTCTTTTTAATCTTTTTGGGAAGATTATTAATGGTCATACACTTATATGAGCAATATCCTTTCTTTTTTGCAATACACCCATCGCACCCAAGGAATAAAATGTGGCACGCAGTGTTTTTGCAGTGATAATGAGTATCACTTTTATTCTGAGAACAAAGATGGCAGCTAGAAATAATCTGATTACCAATGCGCTCTCCGAGACGTTCATCGAATACGAAGTTCTTCCCTAAAAATTTATTCTCAATCCCTTCACGTTCTACTTGATGGGCGTAGTCAATAATACCCCCCTTAAGGTGTTTTACATTCTCAAAGCCATTGTGCTTCAGCCATGCACTAGCCTTTTCACAGCGAATACCTCCCGTACAGTAGATTGCCATCTTTTTGTTTTTATGGATTCGTAACGTCTCTGGAGTCACCTTTAGCTCTTCTCGAAAAGTATCCACATCAGGGCAAATCGCACCTTCGAAGTGTCCCACCTCCGCCTCATAGATATTACGCATGTCGATCACCACTGCTTCCGGGTCTTCGATATACTCATTCATTTCTTTGGCAGTAAGATACTCCCCTGTATTAGTCACATCAAACGAGTCATCATCAAGACCATCTGCTACTATTTTATCTTTCACTCGTATAAGAAGTTTATAAAAGGATGATTCCTCGCCTTCTTCCACTGCGATTTTATATGGAATATCTGCAAATGTAGCTTTTGACTTCATGTACGCATCAAACTGGTCCCAGTTCTTTTTAGGTATGTTCATTTGTGCATTAATTCCTTCGTTGGCAATATAAATACGACCTAGACAACCAAGACTGTCCCAACGCTCAAAAAGCTCTTCCTGAAGCTTTTTAGGGTCTTCAATAGAGACATACTTATAGAAGGAGAATGTAACACGCTCAATACCGTCAGCAGCAACAGCAGCCTTTTTCTCCCACCGAGGTCGTAAATCTTTTTTCATGGAAGTAGAATACCTTGAGCGGAAAAAAGATACAAGTATTACGGATTACACACAATATACCCATCATCTCTATTACCTCCTCTTGCGCCACTGTACACACCCATATGATCATTAACACAAGATTGAACAGCACCACTACACGTCACCTCACCCCCACAGCTAATTACCCTACTTCCGTTGTCCCAAGTATCAATTACTGGATACTGAGGATTCGGACTTACCACATCAATCACATCAGCACCGGGTGTTGGATTAGGGTTCAATAAACTGTATGGCTCAGGCGCAATATCAACCGATGGAGCAACATCAGGCAGAGGTGCCAGATTTCCAATATTAATCGATGGATCTGGCGCTCGACCTCCAGCAGAAGGAAGATTAACATAACCGTCAGAGTCAAAAGGTTGCGTGCCGAAAGTGGGACTGGTTGATATTGCAGAGTTTTCTTCATCACTAAACTGAGAACAGTCTACTGTAGGAAGACCTAATCCAAATGTTCCAGCGGCAATTTTCAATAAAGCCAACGCTGAAAGCATCACCATCATACCAATTACCCCGTACATCAAGTGCCGTCTACCTGTCTCCCTACCAGCTTCATTTGCGGCATTGCGCACATACTCAAACGCACCATAGAGAAAGAAAAGAAACGCTAAGGCCATCATAAGTGCAATCAATGGGAAAAGTATCGCATCGTTTATTTTATCCACGAAACATTGAGCAGAAATCTGAGCTTTTGATGCCGCATGTACGGTAGGTATTAATGAAATCATATGTGTATTATGACATATATACAGTGGTCAAAATGAGTATGTCCTCAGAAAATACCTGATTTTAATCAAATCATACCAGCAAAGTAGTCACACGGCTTAAAATAACGCTTTAATGACATAAAACAATGCCAAATTACTTGACTTTTACCCAAATCCATGCTATTTTTGTAAACGGAGTAGCTCGTAGCGACTTCCCTCTTTTCTTACACTAACGTAAGAAATAGTGGAAAGCCGCAACGGCTCAAATGAAACGTGCCTCGCGATTGTGAGGCACCTTTGACATGAAAGGACA
>CAZQWL010000092.1:0-2691 GCA_964597225.1 uncultured Candidatus Saccharibacteria bacterium
GATAAAACTATCTCGTCTTTACCCGACACTTGATAGTTGACATGACACTAGGCTAGTTTTCGGTAAAGAAATTCCTCAAACCAGGTTAATTGATGTCTGCGATCGGGAAGCGGACTTCTTTGAATTGTTCGATGAGCAGCGTCAAAACTCAGGTGTTGACTTGCTCGTACGAGCCAGCCATAATCGTAAGATAAAACAGGAACCCTTTAAACTATTTGCAGCGGTTAGAGAAACACAAGTGCAAGGCAGGGTACGGGTACCGATCCCTAAAGAGAGTGCACGGCCTAAGAAAAGTAAGCAAAAGGTACGTAAAGCCAGACCAGCACGCTTGGCAGACTGTGCTATTCGTATATTACACCTTGAGCTGCCGGCACCAGCACATCATTGTAGCAAGGAGCCTGTAAAAATTTGCGTGGTTCATGCATTAGAGGAAAATCCACCATCGGAAACTGATCCAGTTGAGTGGTTTTTGATGACCACAATGAAGGTTTCTTCTTGTACAGATGCAGAGCAATGCCTTCGCTGGTATACTTTACGGTGGCGAATTGAGGATTGGCATCGAGTATTGAAATCGGGATGCCGCATTGATGATCTCGCTAACGAGACAGCTGAGCGTTTACGTCGTGCCATTGCTATCAATCTGGTCATTGCCTGGCGAATCATGTTAATGACATTAACTGACCTGAGAAAAAATGCCTGTTCTCGGACAGGCTCCTGGTGACACCGCACTGGTGTCACCAGGTGAGCAGGATATCTCGTTTTTGTATTGCACCCACCCAAAACAATACTGCCGCAGGTAGCTTACTGATTCTCTCATCTTTCTTCTGTTATCTGGTCACTGTCCCCTGAAACCCATTGTTCATAGGCAAATTTTCGAAGCTGGCTCCGGTAAAACTCCGCATTGGCGGGGTCAATCTGAATGGCTTTCAATGCCATTATCATTGCTTCTTCAGTAAACCCGTTAGCCCAGAATGCTGTGGCAAGGGTATCTATGATATATCCCTCTTCCCTGATAAGTGCTGCTCTTCTTGCCAACGTCAAGGCCCGGCCAGCGTCACGCAATGATTTATCTTTTGCGGTGAGAAGCAGCCAGGCCAGGTTATTATTAACATCCGCGTTGGCGGGATCGATTTCAAGTGCCCTGGTATAGGCGGCAATGGCCTGTTTTTCCATGGCTTCTTTCTGCATGAGATCGCCCAGCAGGTGCAGCCAGAGACTGTTATCAGGCTCTTTTTCCGCCTTTCTCAATAAAACTGCCTCGGTATATCTTATTTCGTAACCTGCAGATATTTTTTCAATATCTAATTTCTGGATACTAATTACAATTCCAGCCACCATCAGGAAATAAACAATGAAACTGATATATAATTTACGATCATGACGGCGAATCAGGTGATGATTTTTTTCACATTTCTCTAAAAAATCAATTCGTTCTCCAATTCCAAAATGATGCCAGCTTTTTTGATCACGGATATTACCGCTTAAAAAGGATATTTTTTCAAAAGCTCTGATGATTGGTCTGGCAGTTCCCTGGGCAGTAAAAACAAATAAATCGGCCTGTCGTTCAGAGTTACGGATAAAATATCCCAGGATAAAACGAAAATAGAACAGCATAAAGACCAGCATTGAGAACCCCATAATTCCGGCGAGCAGGATATCTGGAGCCATATTTAAAACATCAAGCAGTTGATAAAAAAAATCGCTGACCAGAATGAGATAGAGAGCAACCCTTGCCATGACACCGATCACAACACTGAAACCGGCAAAAAGCAGGACATAAAGAAGCATATGTTTTTTTTTGACATGACCGATTTCATGGGCAAGTACTGATTCCAGTTCCTTTTTTTCCAGAGCGTCAATCAAGGCCGGGGTCAGGAGCAGGTAACGAAATTTTGGTATAATTCCCATTACCCCGGCAGTAAGTACCTGCCCTTCAAAAAGCGGCCAGTAGAGAATTTCCGATGAAAACCCCTGCCGTTTACAGAAATCTTCAATATGTAAGCGAAGCTCTCCCTTTTCGATGGGCTTGCATTCCCAGAGATAGCGCACCATGGGGGGAAAAAAAACAGTAAGAAGAACAAGGAAAATTATAAAGATCAGCAAATCTCCCCATGGGGAAAGAATCAGCTCTTTCACACCTGGCCAGGGAAGCAGGGGCAACAGGTCAAAGGTCAGGCCGATGGCCAGCCAGGGCAGGACAATGGGCAGGTTGATTTTTATATTGGTAACAACAAACGAGACCGTGCTGTAAGGACGGTTAAAAATAGTCTCATAACTTCTGCGTCCCTGTATCCAGGATATGGAAAGGAGCAGAAAAAATACCGCCAGCCCGCCAATATTCTCAAAGGTCGTAACCCTGCCGTTAAAAGAGAGGGGTTGTAAATATGCTTTAAGGTCAAGGCCGTAAACAAAAAATCCAAATATAACAACAGCCAGAAATGTCAATTTTTTTTCAGTACTGAAATAATGGCTCGCCGAGCCGGGCGGACAACGGCGATAAAGTTTTGCTGCAAGCAGGCCATAAGCAAAAAGCAAAACAGCCGCACCAGCCATGGCGGTCATTATGTTATGTTCAGGGGTTTCGGCAGGAATGTTGGTGGAGAAGATGAAGATCACCACCAAAAAGTAGATTAAGTTGGCATAAATCATCGCAATATCAAGCCCTCATTATCAGCATATAATAATTTTCAG
>CAZQWL010000093.1:0-1389 GCA_964597225.1 uncultured Candidatus Saccharibacteria bacterium
ATCTTCTTGACCTAGGTGAACACCATAGGCATTTAATTCAAGTGCAATCTGCCAATAATCATTAATGAATAACCGAGCATTAAATTGTTTCGCCAAAGAATCGGCTCGTTTGAGTTCTGCAAATAACGCATCGCCCAGTAAATCTTTTACTCTAATTTGGGCGGTGGTAATTCCTGCCTGAAATAATGGCAATAAATCATCAGCACGACTGACAATAGGATAAATACCTAATTTAGATAAACTAGGTTTTGAATGTGAAATACAGGATAAAAATTGCATATTTTAAAAAATCACCAGAGGGGTTAAGATTCTAATTTTTGAATGTATTCAACTAGCTCATGAACATTACTACTCGGCATATCGGTATTATTTTTCACCGCATTTTGCATTGATTGTATAGAATTTTTTATCGCAACATCAATCTTATCCAAAAAAACGTCAACGTCATCTGACGATTTTTCATAGTCACTCACATATTCCTTTAGCTTTTCTCCTACATTCTCACAGATTGATTTGTTTTCTGTTTTAAAAAATGGTGCATCTGTATATACAAAATGCAAAAGTAACCAATATTCAAAACAAGGCACAGAATTTATAGCCTTATATATTTTTGAATTATTAATACTTGTAACTGTTTGACTATAATTTGGATGGCTATCTTTATCGAATACGCAAAATATTTTATCGTATGGATTTTTTTCTTGATTTGCCTTTTTTTGTTCTTCTTTAGCCTTTTTCTGTACGCTTTTAGGGTCAGTACCACAATCACCAGTAATAGAAACATTAGCGGTATTTATTTTAAAGTTATCTATTAATGCTTTAAAATAAACGGGTTCTGTTTTTTCTCCCTCACAAACAATTAATATACGATCGTAAGGAGAGAGTTGGGGAGGTTTTCTTCTAAGATTAGATTTTGGCTTACGCTTTGCCATAATTTAAATCTCTTTAATGTATGGCACGGCACCATAACGACCAGACAAATAAGAGGTCTCTAAATCTTCACGCCCTTTTCTTGGCTTAAAATCGGTTAAAGGAATTAATTGTGTGCCTTGTTGATTATCTTTTTCGCAAAACCAAATTTGATCCCTACGAAAAACCTCTTGATTTAGAATAGAAGTTTCATGAGTAGTAAAAATTAACTGGGCATTTTTAGGGTTAGTTTTTTTATTATGAAATAAGGTTACTAAATATTTTACTAATTTAGGATGTAAATTATCATGTAGTTCATCAACCACCAAAATAGTACCTTTTGCCAATACAGAAAGCCATAGGGCTGCAAATGAAAATAGTTTTTGTGTTCCCGTCGACTCCTCTCCCAAATAAAAATAAACTTTACTTCCTTGCTTCGTAGAATGTAAAGTTTTAATTTTAGTTTCGATCATAGATTCT
>CAZQWL010000093.1:1489-2661 GCA_964597225.1 uncultured Candidatus Saccharibacteria bacterium
ATGTCCTTAAGAAATTCAGGAATACCTTCGATACTTATATTTTTTTGTTCTATTTCTATATCATCAATATTAATATCTGCTTCTTGTAAAAACTTTATTACACTTTCTTTTTTGCCTTCTTTACAAAAGTTTGCAGTAAAATCTGCAGGAAAACCATCTACCCCCATAAATGAAATGTTACTAGAAAACCAGTCAAAAACTGGAATTAATTGCTCGTTGTTTAGTTGTACGGCTGTTGACAAAAATAACGAATTTTCTCTAGTTGCACTTTTCCAAAGCTGTTTTTCACCTAAAAAACTAGAACTAAATGACCAGTCATACTGCGATAATTTTTCATTCCATTCTCTATGAAACCAGTTTTGAGCTTTTCCTTTAGGGAAGGCAAACAACCATTCTTCGTAAACTTTAGAAGATGTTGCACTAAACCCATATTGATATCTAACTCCATTAGAAATAAAAGTTACTTCAAATTCTGTTACAGAATCAAATAAACTTTCATCTAATTTAAAATTAACGATAGGAAGACTACTACCTCTCTGCCCTGAAGTTGCAGATGTAATAACGATTGTTCCCATAGTTTGAAGCCCAGTCAACAGGTTAGACTTACCTGAAGCATTTGCTCCATAAATAACCGCACTATTTAATAATTTATATTTTTTTAAATATTCAGAGTCAGACAGCAAAAAACAGGCACTATCTTGCTCTTGCCTTAAGTTACTAGCAACCATACTTAAGGTTTGCTTTGACGCAATAGAACGAAAATTACCTACAGAAAATTCAATTAGCATTAGTCTCAATCACAATATTAGATGTAAAGTAACTGCGTTTTTTGACAAAAAACGTCAATTAAATGATATTAAAGATCATGATAGCAAAAATCAATTCAAAAAAGTAAAAAAGTTACCCCCTGGCATTTTTTGGTTTTAAAGGCTTTTTAATATTCTAAATCCAGTCTCTTGGGCTTAAGTATTGGTACAATTTTGCTTCTTCTGTATTCGGTTCAGGCTGATAATCGTACTTCCAAGTTGCGACGGGTGGCAATGACATTAGGATAGACACGGTTCTGCCACCTGTTTGTAGCCCGAAAATAGTACCTCTATCAATTGCTAAATTGAACTCGGCATAACGCCCTCTTCTAAACAGTTGGAAATCTTTTTGTCTTTCACCATATT
>CAZQWL010000094.1:0-2651 GCA_964597225.1 uncultured Candidatus Saccharibacteria bacterium
TGTTTTACTCTTCTGTTTCTTCGGTCTTTTACTTCTTACAGAAGCTGTTCAGGTTATCGCTATTTTTACTAAAGTAAAAATAGCAGGTAACCCCTTGCGAAGTGACGTTTAGTCACTTCTCACCCCGTGCCTACAGCCCGAGGTGTCAAAACTTAGACTTCGTCTTCTTCAGTTTTGACCCCACGGGCTTTTTTAATATCTTCTGCGACGTTTGGTGGTACTACTTCGTAGTGGTCGAACTCCATGGTCATAGAGGCTCGTCCTTGAGTCATACTTCGCAGAGAGTTTGTGTATCCGAACATTTCAGACAGAGGAACTTTCGCGTTTACGATAGTCTTCCCTCCAATTTCTTCAGTACCTTCAACCTGTCCACGCTTTGAAGAAATGTTTCCGTTTACGTCTCCTAAATATTCTTCTGGAGTTCGTACTTCCACTTTCATCACTGGCTCAAGAAGCACAGCGCTTGCTCGCTTTGCGGCTTCCTTAAATGCGTTGATTCCTGCAAGTTTGAACGCGATTTCACTTGAGTCCACATCATGAAATGAACCATCGTATAGCTCTACTGATACATCTTCCATTTTGTATCCAGCAACCTGACCTCGTGCCATCGCTTCCTTACATCCTTTCATTACTGGACCGATGTATTCTTGTGGAATCACACCTCCCTTAATACTATTGATGAATTCAAAATGATCTTCTCGAGTAACATTCTTTGCAAGCTTCTTTGGCTCTCCATCCTCATCGAGTTCAAGCGCTTCAAGCGGCTTGATTCGAATCTTCACGTGACCATACTGTCCACGTCCACCTGACTGCTTCACATATTTGTGTTCAGCCTCAGCTTCTCGTTGAATTGTTTCTCGATAGGCCACCTGTGGCTTACCAATATCAGCTTCAACTCCAAACTCTCGCTTCATTCGGTCAATAAGGATGTCGAGGTGTAGCTCACCCATACCTGCGATAATAGTTTCAAGTGTCTCTTCATCAGTTGATACCTTGAAAGTTGGATCTTCGTCTGAAAGCCGTTTGAGCGCCATTCCCATCTTCTCCTGATCTTGCTTTGTCTTAGGCTCTACTCGTACCGCAACCACTGGGGCTGGGAAAGTAATAGTCTCAAGAAGGATTGGCTTATCTACATCACATAGAGTATGTGATGTTTTCACTTCCTTGATACCTACCGCTGCAGCAATTTCTCCTGCGTATACCTCTTCTACTTCTTCTCGTTTGTCAGCCATCAGTCGTACGATACGTCCAACTCGTTCTTTGTTTCCTGTTGAAGAGTTCAGAATGTATGATCCAGACTTAATCACTCCTGAATATACCCGGAAGAATGCAAGTTGTCCTACAAACTTATCGTCTTGTAACTTAAACACAAGTGCACTTAGAGGTTCTTCGTCAGAAGGTTTTCGTGTCACTTCTATTCCTTCATCTTTAGGATCAGTACCTACAACGTCTTCAAGATCAAGTGGTGACGGGAGGTAGTCAACCACAGCATCCAGTACAAGCTGTACACCGATATTCTGCAATGCAGTTCCTGCCATAATTGGGAAAATCTCATTTGCAAGCACTGCCTTTCGAAGTGTTTTCTTCAAGTCTTCATTTGTTGGCTCATTTCCTTCTAAGAAAGCTTCCATAAGGTCGTCGTCATGTTCAACAACTCGCTCGATAAGTTCAGCTCGGTATTTCTGAGCTTCTTCCAGCATATCTGTAGGAATATCTTCCTCAGAAACATCCATTCCCATTTCTCCAGCAAATGAGTACGACTTCATAGCTACTAAGTCGATCACTCCGCGCATATCATCCTCTGCTCCGATTGGAAGCTGGATTCGGCACGCTTTTTTTGAAAGACGTTCTTCGATAGATGCAATAGCTGCATCATAGTCAGCACCCATTTTGTCCATTTTATTTACAAAACAAATTCGTGGAACATTTGCTTCATCAGCATACCCCCAGTTTGTTTCAGTCTGTGGCTCTACACCAGCTGCACCGTCAAACACAACCACCGCACCATCAAGTACACGCATAGACCGTTTTACTTCTGCAGTAAAATCGATGTGACCTGGTGTGTCAATAATGTTAAACGTATATTGATTATCTTTATTTTTTCGGTCTTCTTCAAGTGTCTTTGCCCAGTTACAAGAAATCGCAGCTGCGGTAATGGTAATACCACGCTCTCGCTCTTGATCCATCCAGTCTGTAACAGTTTCACCATCGTGTACTTCACCGATTTTGTGACTCATTCCTGTATAGAAAAGAATTCGTTCAGATGTGGTTGTTTTACCGGCATCAACGTGCGCAACAATACCGAAGTTGCGAAGTCGATCCAGTGGAAATGCTCGTGCCATAATAATAATTACTTATATATGTATAAATTATAATAAATTTGTCCTCCCTAGTATGTGATGCAGTTTCACAAAATACTATGTGGATGTTCTTGTAAAAAGAAAACTGCCTCACTAGGCAAATCGGAGATACTATACGTTATTTATTCCTTGAAAGCAACGGATTTTATTTTAAATCTAAATAAAAGTTGACAGAAAAATTTCAACCTGTATTTTTAAAAGAAATCAAAACAATCACAGGGAGGTGATTATGTTCTTACGATCTTTCATTATTATTCTTGTTATTTTTCATCATACAACAGTCGGACAGGC
>CAZQWL010000095.1:0-2646 GCA_964597225.1 uncultured Candidatus Saccharibacteria bacterium
AAGGAGCTTATAAATGATTAAAACCACCATCATAATCCCCTGCTTAAATGAAGAAAAATATATTACTAACTGTATAGAATCGATTCTTAATTCAACACTCAATATGAAAGAGAGTGAGATTATCTTGGTAGATGGTGGAAGTAGCGATAAGACAGTAGAGATAATAGATGAGTATGCTAAAAAAGAGTCTAGTGTCAAACTCCTACATAATCCAAAAAAATATACACCAATTAGTATGAACATAGGGATAGAGTCGTCTAAAGGAACATATATATTCATTATCTCTGCTCATGCAAAATATGAGTCTGATTACTTCTCTAAACTGCTAAATAGTATAGAGCGTTTAGATGCCTCTTGTGTTGGTGCTGTATTGGTTACCGATGTAAAGAACAAAACTAAAAAATCAAACGCTATTAAAAGTGTCTTATCTAGTAAGTTTGGTGTCGGGAACTCCGATTTTAGAGTAGGATCAGATGAGGTAAAAGAGGTAGATACGGTTGCTTTTGGTTGCTACAAAAAAGAGGTTTTTGAGCAGTATGGTGTTTATGATGAACGGTTAATCCGAAATCAAGATATAGAGTTAAATAAAAGGATTATAAACGGTGGTGGAAAAATCTATCTTATTCCTAATGTGAAGTGTACCTACTATGCAAGAGAAAATTTTAGCGATTTGGCAAAAAATAATTTTGCTAATGGTAAGTGGAATATTCTAACAGCCTACTACACAAAAACACTAAACTCATTGAGTCTGCGTCATTTTGTGCCACTGATGTTTCTCTTGTCGCTACTTTTACCTCTTCTTCTTACTCTTTTGAATCTGAAATTTGCCTATTTAACGCTCTTATCACTCTTTAGTTATTTGGCTTTGGTTATAATTATCTCTTTAAAATTAAGAGATGATAGTAACAGCTTTCTCTATTTGGTAGGTAGTTTTTTAACACTTCATCTCTCCTATGGATTTGGTTCATTGGTTGGGATTTTTTCGATTATTAAAAAGTATATAAAAGGTGAGAAATGAGTAACAGTAAGTTCGATTTAGGAAGAGTAACACAAGGTCAAATGTTAGGGTTAATGCTTTTAGCATACGCTTTTTCTTTTGCCATTAGGCTCATATGGGTCTATCAGTTTCAAGATAGTCCAAGTTTTTATTGGAATGGTCAGTTAATGATAAACACCAATGATGGGTACTTCTTTGCAGCAGGAGCTCAAGAGGCACTTAGTGGGCTACATCAACCAAATCCTCGTGTATTTGGTATGTGGGATTATGGAGTTATCTTCTTTACAACACTTTTTGCAAAGATTACCCCCTTTTCACTAGAGACGGTTATCCTCTATATGCCTGCAGTCATCTCCTCTTTGGTTGTCATACCTATGATACTCATTGCAAGACTCTACAAGCAAACACTTTGGGGATTTTTTGCAGCACTTCTTGGGAGTATTACTTGGAGTTACTATAACAGAACCATGACAGGGTATTACGATACCGATATGTTCTCTGCCATGGCTCCTATGTTTATTCTCTACTTTTTAATGAAAAGTACGCTTGACTTAAAGCTTAGAACAGCACTCTATGCAGGGATTGCCATTATTATTTATCCATTTTTGTATGACCAAGGTCAAGCGATAATCTATGCTATTGGGATTATTTATGGGGTCTATATGCTTCTCTTTCATAGAGAAGATAAAATTACCTACCAATCGCTTATTTTAGTATTTATATCTCTCTTTCCATTGGGGTTTGACAAACCCATAGAGTATATTATTCATACTATTTTACTTGTGGGTATCTATCTATTTTTAAAACAAGATAGTTTAGATAAGAGAAAATTAATGGTGGTCTCTGGGGTAGCTTTTTTACTATTTTTACTATTGGGAGATGTCTTTACGCTTATATGGAACAAAGTTGTGAGCTATACAGTCAAGGGGACAGAAGAGGGGTCATTGCACTTTTATGCAGTAAACCAGACAGTAAGAGAGGCAGGGCGTATTCCCTTTGAGACTTTTGCAAATAGAACTTCAGGTTCGGTAGTAGGGGTACTTATTGCTTTAGCTGGTTATGTTGTGTTGGTATTTCGACGACCTGTATTTATTTTAGCATTACCATTAATTGGTATTGGTATCTTTTCTCTATGGGGTGGACTTAGATTTACTGTCTATGCCGTGCCAATGGCAGCTATGAGTGCCATCTATCTCTTTTTTGTTATTGCCGATCAGATAAAAGAGAATAGTGCAAAGTATGCTTTTATTGCTTTAGCAACAGCAGGAATGATATATCCCAACATCACCCATATCATAGGCTACAAAGTCCCAACAGTATTAAATAAAGCCGAAGTTGAAGATTTATCTAAACTAGATAAAGTAGCTTCTGCTGAAGATTATACCCTTGGTTGGTGGGATTATGGTTACCCTATTTGGTACTATTCAGATACCTCAACACTTATTGATGGTGGAAAGCATAATAATGACAACTTTATTATCTCTAAAGTACTCTTTTCTACTTCTCCAACGCAAGTGGCGAACTTAAGTCGTTTGGCTGTTGAGACCTATGTAGATAGTAACTACTCTGTGGTAGCGAATAAGATATTTGAAGGTAAAAATCCAAATACTCTTTTACGAGAGATGAAGAAAGAAGATTTTAAGCTTCCT
>CAZQWL010000096.1:0-2515 GCA_964597225.1 uncultured Candidatus Saccharibacteria bacterium
ATAATACCGAAGACTGACGCTGGGTTCTCATCCATAAATTAGTTTAGAGTAAAAGAGAGGTGAAGAGTAAAACTCTTCACCTCTCTTTTACATTATAATAAATATGGCTTATACTAAGGTTATATGAAGACACTTCTGTCACTTTGGAAAGGATTTGATATTTACTTAGTAGGGGCGAGTCTGCTGCTTGCGGGGATGGGTTTGGTAACTATGTATTCGTACCAGGGCGATAATTTCTTTTTTGAAAGACAGCTCATTTGGATTGCTTCAGCGTTCGTTATTATGCTCTTAGCGATGATTCCGGACTATCGGTTCTTGCGGGTGGGAAATACCACGTTTGGTCTGTATCTTTTCTTTTTGTTTCTCTTGGTACTTGTGCTATTTATTGGGGAGGTGACACTTGGTGCACAGAGTCGGTTTGACCTCGGATTCTTTTCATTGCAACCATCTGACCCCGCAAAGATTGTGCTAATTATTGTACTTGCAAAGTACTTCTCTAAGCGCCATGAGCTTATTGGTGACTTTCGACATATTGTAATTTCTGGAATATATACGATGCTCTTTTTTGGACTGGTGTTTATTCAGCCTGACTTCGGGTCAGCCATCATCCTTTTTTTTGTTTGGTTTGGGATGGTGTTAGTGGCAGGTATCAAGCCAAAACACTTGGCGGTAGTATTTTTACTTGGTGCGATTGCATTTGGAGGTATGTGGCAGTTTGCATTTCAGGATTATCAGAAGGCACGTATTAGTACGTTCCTTGACCCGCTGTCTGATATCCAAGGTTCTGGGTATAATGCCTATCAATCAACCGTGGCGGTAGGCTCAGGACAGTTTATAGGTAAGGGGATAGGGTATGGTACGCAGTCGAAACTCCAATACTTACCAGAGTATGAAACTGATTTCATTTTTGCTGCATTTGCTGAGGAGTGGGGATTGCTTGGGGTAATAGTCCTTTTCTTATTGTTTGGAGTGGTTATTGGTCGCTTACTCTTGCATGCGGTACGTGCTGCAAGTAACTTCGAGCGCTTGGTCGCTACAGGAGTCGCAGTACTTTTCGTAAGTCACTTCTTTGTGCATATTGGTATGAATATTGGCCTTTTGCCCGTGACAGGGACGACGGTACCTTTTTTGAGTTATGGCGGAACGCATCTTGTAACCGAGTTCTTAGGTATTGGGATTGTGATGGCAATGAGTCGCTACGCCAAAACACAGTACAACGCTACAAATCTTGCAATAGTGGAAGAATAAACGTGTGGTAAGATGGTGCGTTTATTCTCCTATCTTTCGTACAGTCGGGCAGTTTCTCGGGCCATCTTTTCAACAGTATTATGCTGTAGTTGAGAAAAAAGTGCGGCAGAAATTTGTCTCTGAAGATTCTTATCAGACAGAAGTGTATGGAGAGCGTCTGCAAGTGCAGATGCGTCACCTGAGGGAACAAGTAATCCTGTTTTATTGTGTGTGATGATATCAGGAATACCTCCCACATTTGTAGCGATTACAGGCACGTGAGCGAGCCCTGCTTCAACGAGCACATATCCGTATGCTTCTGAAAGGGAAGGGAGCATAAAAACATCAAATGCTCGTAAGAAATGGGACGCTTCGTGTATCGCACCAGTAAAAAAAACATGCTGTTCAAGGTCAAGTCTATGTACTTGCTGATGTAATTCTTCTTGGCACTGGCCGCTCCCGATAATAACGTAACGAGTATTTGGTAATACTTTTACAAGTTGTGCCATTACATCAATTGCTACGTGTATTTGTTTGATGGGATGCAGTTCGGCTATTGTGCCTATCCAGCTGTCTTTGTGGTATTCAAAAAGATTTCCGGTGTTATTAGTTATTTTTGTTTCGAGGATTCCACGAGCTTCATTTTTAGACTTTAATTCAGTTAGAGTTCTCCCAGGATTGATTACGGTAATTTTCTTTTGTGTTCCAATCCAGTCCATTTGGCTTTTTATTGAAGTAGAAACGGCTATCGTTTTATGACTAAAGATAACAGTGAGCCAGTGTATACTTTTGATCAAAAAAAGTTGCCAAGGAGGTCTACCTTCATTGAAAGCCCAGCCGTGCGCAGTGAAGATGATTGTAGGTACTTGAAGAATTCTTCCAAGAAAGGTGCCGAATGCTCCTGCTTTGGAAGAGTTTACATGCAGAACATCAGGCTTTTCTCTTCGGATGATGCGTGCAATTGAAAAAGTTGCCCAAATTTCTTTGCGTAATGATATATTCCGTTCGAGTCCAGGGATAACAATAGTACGTATTCCAACATCAGTTAATTGTTCCAAAAGTTTGCCTGTGCCTCCAAGTGCTACGGTTATTTCATAGCGTTCTGCATCAAGTGTATTAGCAAGGTCAAAAACATAGCGCTGGGCGCCGCCCCAATTACTCTTTGTAATCAAGAAAAGTATCTTTTTTTTACGTAGGTTACTCATATAGCCAGTGTTACTAAAATAGAAAAATTGGGGCGTATTTCTGAAAAGCCGCCCCACGGCTTTTCAGCCCGACAATTACTCTT